>JAUXUZ010000404.1 GCA_030680655.1 Phycisphaerales bacterium | reverse complement strand
ATGGGCCTGCCCGGCATCGACGGCTACCCGCGCATCACCGGGTGCGACGCCTGCGGCGAAGTCGAGAGCGTCGGGCCGGGCGTGAGCGACAAGTGGATCGGCCAGCGCGTCATCGTCAACGCCGCCTACCAGCTCCCCGAGCGCCAGTCACCCGGTGACCCGCCCGCCAGCACGCTCTCGCCCCAGTACGAGCTCATCGGCGAGCACATCGACGGCATGTTCCGCGAGCGGTTCTGTGCCCCGGTAGCCAATCTCGCCCCAGTCGGTGATGCCGACCCCATCGAGGCCGCCGCCTTCGGCCTCTGCTTTCTGACGGCCTACAGCGGCCTGGTCACAAAGGCGGGCCTGCGACCGGGCCAGGCACTGCTCGTTACAGGGATCGGCGGCGGCGTCGCCACCAGCGCGCTGGCCATCGGCAAGATGCTCGGCTGCCGCGTCGCCGTCACCAGCCGCCACCAATGGAAGCTCGACGCGGCGAAGAAGCTCGGCGCTGACTTTGGCGTGCTCGACACCGGTCAGGACTGGAGCAAAGAGGTCCGCTCGTGGACCGACAAGCGCGGCGTCGACTGCTGCTACGACAGCACCGGCAAGGCGACCCACCTCAACGCCATCAAGTCCCTCGCCCGCGGCGGCGCATACGTCTCACCCGGCGCGACCACCGGCGGCGACGCGACGACCGACCTCACCCGGCTCTTCTGGAACCAGCTGCGCATCCTCGGCACCACCATGGGGAGCAACGACGAGTTCCGCGAGCTCGCCGCGCTCTTCCGCGCCGGCAAGCTCAAGCCGGTCGTGGACAAGGTCTTCAAGCCTGAGCAGGCCAAAGAGGCCTACGCACGCCTGGAAGCGAGCGAGCAGTTCGGCAAGATCGTCATCGATTGGCGCTGAACGCCTTCACTAGGCGGCCTTGGCGCGGCGCGGCTGCGAACGCTTGTTCGTCACCTTGCGGGGCTTGGGCTTTGGCATGCGGACGGGCTTTGCTTGAGGCGCAGCCGGAGAAGCCTGGTGGTACGCAACGTATGGAATCACGTCGACCTGATCCTTTCCACCGTACGGGTCGTGCTCTTGCCCTCGACCACGTCCAGAAGCTCGACGCGCCCACCGGAGGCTTGAACAAAGGCCGCGCCGGGAATATCTTCGAGCCGGTACTGCCGGCCCTTGACCAGTACGTCGGGTTTGACGGTTTGGATCAGATTCTCGGGCGTGTCCTGATCGAAAATGACGACCGCACCCACACACTCAAGCTCCCCTAAGAGCTGCGCGCGGTCGGCGGCTGAATAGATCGGCCGCGTCGGCCCTTTCAGACGCCGAACCGACTCGTCGGCGTTGATGGCCACAACCAGAAAGTCACCCAGCGCGGCGGCCCGCCGCAGCAGGCTTACATGCCCGGCGTGCAGCACGTCGAAGCAGCCGTTGGCGAGCACCACCTCGGGCCGCTTCTTGCCGTTGGCGGTGTGGTTGCGCAGCGCAGCAACCTCGACCACCAGCTCGTCCCACGTCCGCAGCTTGCCGCGCGTGTCGCGTTCTCGCAGCAGCAAGTCGCGGTGGATGCGCTCCAGCGCGATCGGCACACAGCCGAACTCCTCGACCTCCAGGCCGGCCGCGGCGTTGGCGAAGCGCACGCTGTCGTACCAGTCGATGCCGTTGGCCCGCGCTGCGGCGAGCGCCGCGAGCACCATGTCACCCGCGCCCGTCACGTCGTAGATCGTGCGGGCAACCGTCGGCACCGTGCGTGCCTCCTGGCCAGACTCCAGCAGCAACGCGCCGCTCTTGTCGAGCGTGATCACCGCGGCCTCAAGGCCGAGCTGCTCGACGAGCTTCGACGCGACCTCGTTGTACGCCTCGGGCGGCGCGCCGTCGGGGCGCGGCAGGGCGGTGGCCTTCTCGGCCTCGTTGCGGTTGGGGGTGATCGCCGTCGCGCCCGCGTACCGCGCGTAATCGGCGAGCGCTGCGGGGTCAACCAGCACGGGCTTCCCGGCGGCCTTCGCACGCTTGATCACAGCCTGGCAGAACTCGCTCGTGCAGACCCCCTTGCCGTAGTCCTCGATGCAGACCACATCGGTCGCGGCGAGCGCCTTGTCGAGGGCCGCGAGCAAGCGCTCAACCACCGCGGCCGAGACCGGCTCGCGGCTCTCCTCGTCAACGCGGAACATCTTCTGCGCGTGCCTGTGCTGGGCGAGGCCGATGAGGTTGCGCTTGGTGGTGGTCGGGCGCGATGGGTCGGTCACCAGGCCCGCGGCATCCACGCCCGACTTCGCCAGTTCGGCCCGCAGCGCCTTCGCCGAGTCGTCTTCACCCACCACGCCAACAGCGGTCACCGTGGCCTTGAGCGCCACCAGATCGGCGCAGACGTTGGCCGACCCGCCGGCGCGGCTCTCCACCCGCTGCACGTGCAGCACCGGCACCGGCGCATCGTTCGCCAGGCGGTCCACGTTGCCGAACACCATCACGTCGAGCATGTAGTCGCCCACGACGACGGCACGGAACGGCTTCCACGCGGCCAGTTTTTCAAGCAGTTGGCTCATCGCCCCATCGTAGGTTTCAGCGGTCAAGAGAGCGAGAAGCACCCGCCCCCACGGCCCCCGCCACCTTCTGCATGAGCAGTTCGCCCCGGTCGATCGAGAGTTGTACCCGCGGTGCGGCAACTGTCAGCGACTTCCAACGCTCCGGCAGCTGGTCCATGCGGGCAAGGTCCTTCTCGGTCGTAAGCACAACCCCAACGCCTTGCGCAGTCGCCCGCGCGTTCACACGCCGCACGACCGCTTCCGAGATCGGGGCGTGATCGGCCAGCACAACGGCGTCCACAACCACCGCGCCGGCATTTCGCGCGGCATCGATAAACCGCCGCGGCCGCCCGATGCCGCACATCAGCACCACCCGCCTGCCGGCCAGCCACGAAACGGGCTCGAACGTCTCCCCCCCGTCACCCGCCGCGCACACCGATACACCTTCCCAGCGGTACGCCGCGCTGACTGCAACGGCGCTCGGTTTGACCAGGCCCTGCAACGGGGTGCTCACATGCTGCCCGTCGGCGTGC
>JAUXUZ010000398.1 GCA_030680655.1 Phycisphaerales bacterium | reverse complement strand
ACGACTTCATCGTCTTCATCAACGAGTTCTTCGCCGGTTGCCCATAGAAAGGAACGACCATGGCACGCCTCACACTCATCGCCCTCCTCTCCACCCTCGCAGCCGCGCCCCTCCCGCCTGCCGCGGCGCAATGGACCGTCGTCAACCTCCACCCCGCGGGGACATCCGGCTCAAGAGCGTTCGGTGCGCACGGCAATCAGCAGGTTGGCGCGACCATCGTGGGCCCGGCCTGGCACGCGGGCATGTGGAGCGGTACGGCCGCTTCGTGGGCGGACCAGCACCCCGCGGGACCAGACTGGTCTGAAGGCTGGGGTGCGGGCAGCGGGCAGCAGGTGGGCCGGGTCCGCTTCGGCACCGTCTGGCACGCGAGTGTGTGGAACGGCACGGCCGCGTCGTGGGTGGACCTGGCCCCCGTCAACGCAACCGAGTCCAACGCCCACGCCGCCAACGACGGGCAGCAGGTGGGTTGGACCAACCTGGGCAGCGGGCTTCGCGCCAGCCTGTGGAGCGGGACGCAGGCCTCCTACATCGATCTCACCCCGGCATCGGCCACGCAGGGAGCCGCGCTGGGCGTGCGGAACGGCGTGCAGGTGGGCTGGGCCTCCATCGGGGGCGTCAGCCACGCGGGGATGTGGAGCGGTACGTCGGGGTCGTGGGTCGATCTGCACGTGCCCGGATTGGGGTCGATCGCACGGGACATAGACGGCGGCCAGCAGGTGGGTGACATGGCCGACTATCAGTACATCGGGCACGCCGTCCTCTGGACCGGCGCTGCCGCCCCATGGGTCGACCTCAGCCCGGCCGGAACGTGGGACTCAATCGCCTACGCGGTGCACGCCGGGCAACAGGCGGGCCGCGCCACAACCACGGGCCCATCGGGCGGACCCGTTTATCACGCCTACATCTGGAGCGGCACGGCCGCGTCGGCGGTAAACCTGCACGCGCTTCTGTCGTCGGACTTTATTTCTTCGGAAGCCCGCGATATCTGGAGCGAGGGAGGCGTGACCTACGTCGCCGGATACGGCAGGAATTTCACGCTCAATCGCCAGGAATCGCTGCTGTGGGTGTCGGGGCCGGCGGTGTGCCCGGCGGACATCGGCCGCCAGGGCGGCGTGTCCGGCGCTGATGGAACGCTGGACAACAACGACTTCATCGTCTTTATC
>JAUXUZ010000096.1 GCA_030680655.1 Phycisphaerales bacterium | reverse complement strand
CGGCCGCAGTCGCCGGGTCGCGCGCCGGGAGGCGCGGGCACGAGGCGCGGGCAGAGCGGCACGGAACTCGACCCGCTGGTGGGTCTTGACGACCCCGCCAAGCCGCTGCGGAGCAAGCTGCTCGCGGTGCCCGCGCTGCGTGAGCGGTACTTGGCGTATGTGAAGGAGATCGCCCAGAGACACCTGGACTGGAAGACGCTCGGCCCGATGGTCGCGGCGAACCGCGCACTGATCGAGGACGAACTGCGGGCCGACACGCGGAAGATCTCGTCGTTTGATGCGTTCGAACTTGCGACCGGCGATGAGGCCGCCGCGCCTGCGGAGGGTGCCCGGCGTGAGCCGAAGGTGCTCCGCACGTTTGCGGACAAACGGCGGGCATTCCTGCTGGGGTACACACCGAAGGACCTGCCGACGGCCGATAGAGGGAACGCCAGGTGAGCTACCGGATGGACCGCGATCACGAGTCGCCATCTCTGCTTGGTGCACGGCTCGATGGCGAGGCTGGAGCGCCGGTGCTGCAGGCGTATGAGGTCAAGTTCTTCCTGCAGGAGGAAGGTGCCGCGGTGGTCGCAACGTGGGCGCTCGAAGGTGGCGGTATGCGCCCTGACTCTCACGGCAACCCGGCCCTTGGCGGGTGCTATACAACGACGACGCTCTATCTGGATACTGATGCTCTGGATGTGTATTACCGGCGTGAGGGGTACGCGAAGCGACGCTACCGCATACGCCGCTACGGTGACGATGCGACGGTTCACCTTGAGTGCAAATCAAAGAGCGGCGACCGCGTCAGCAAGCAGCGGAGCGCGGTGTCGATCGATAGGGCTTTGGCGTTTGGACGGGCGGGGGAGCCGGGCAATTGGGCGGGTCGGTGGTTCGCCGAGCGCACCGCGGACCTTGGGCTCAAGCCAGCATCGATGGTGACGTACCGCCGAGCGGCGTTTATCGGTCTGTCTGAGCAGGGGCCGGTCCGGGTGACGATCGACCGTGCCGTGCGGGCTCGGTTGTGCGGGCCGTCGTGCGGGTGGGGGCCGGAGATGATCCCCGAAGGGGAGGGGCCCGATGTGCTGAGCGGGCGTGCGATCGTGGAGTTGAAATACCTCACCGCGATGCCGCTGGTCTTCAAGTCTCTGATGAAGAATCTCACGCTCCACCCCGCCAGCGTGTCGAAGTACCGGCTCGGGCGCGAGGCGCTCGGTTCGCCGACCGCCGGAGACGCTCCGCCCGCTGCAGGCGCAAAGGAGACGCCGATTGCTTGACTGGTTGACGGAGGCATTCAACGCTGACGCGGAGCTGAGCCTGACCGTGCTGGTGGAGCGGCAGGCTGTGGCGTTTGTGATGGGGTGCGCGATCGCGGGGATCTATCGGCTGACGCGCGGGCCGCGGGCGGGCGGTCGAGCGCGCGGCGGGGTCGATCAGCCGCTGACGATGATGGCGACGCTGGTGCTGCTGACTATCCTGATCGGGATGATCGGTCTGGTGGTCGGCAGCAACGTTGCGCGGGCGTTCAGCCTTGTCGGTGCGCTGTCGATCGTGCGGTTCAGAACGGTGGTTGAGGACACGCGCGACACCGCGTTTGTGATCTTCGCGGTCGCGGTGGGGATGGCGATCGGCGCCGGCTATCTGAAGGTGCCACTGGTGGGCATCCCGTTTGTCGCGGCGGCGGCGCTGCTCTTTCGACCTCGCGAAGTGCAGCCGGGCGGGCTGCAGACAGGGTCGGGTGAGCCGTGGCGGGCGACGGTCCGCCTCGGCGCCGCGTTCAGCGATGAGCCGGCGTTGCTGGCGATCATCGATCATCACGCGTTTGGGGCGGAGCTTGATGAAGTGGTCACCAGCCGTCAGGGCGCCGCGATCGACCGCACCTACCGCGTGCGGCTCCGTGTGCCGGGGGGCGTTACTGCGTTTGTTGAGGCGCTCAACGGCATCCCCGGTGTGCAGCAGGTTGACCTCAAGCGGCAGGAGTGAACAGGCCGCCGCGGCGTGCTACTTGGCTTTGGTCAGGAACGCCTCGATCGCGCCCTTGCCGGCGGGCTCGCGCCTGAGGCGGTTGAGTTCCTTGCGTTCGATCTCCAGTGCGCCGCCGGGGGCGTCCCATCCGTGCTCCAGACCCGCTGCGACGGCCTGCATGCACGCGCGCCCCTGGTCGGTGAGGCTGAGCGACTCAACGCTGGCGGTGTAGGCGGCCTGAACGCTGTTGCGGCAGGAGTCGCGTCCGATCCAGCGCGAGGGCGCACCGTCGCGCCGCTTGGCCGCCTCGTTCGGGTTCGACTTCAGCCACACCTTCGCCGCGTCGAGCAGCGCTTCGCCCGAGGAGGCCAGCGTGACC
>JAUXUZ010000396.1 GCA_030680655.1 Phycisphaerales bacterium | reverse complement strand
CAAGGGCACCGGGCCCGAGCAGATCATCGGCACCATCAACAGCCTGTCGGACAAGGCCCGCCGCGAGGGCATCCTCGCCCTGGAGGCCGACTGCCAGAAGATCGAGGACAAGTTCCTTCAGGCCGGCCTGAAGATGGCGATCGACGGCGTAGCGCCCGAGACGATCGAGGCGACGCTGCGCGTTGAGCTCGCGGCCATGGCCGAACGCCACAAGGCGGGCAAGAAGTTCTTCGACCTCATCGTGCTCTACGGCCCGGGGTACGGGCTGGTGGGAACGCTGATCGGGCAGGTCGGCCTGTTCGGTAACCTCGCCGGCGCTGAGATCGGCAAGCTGGGCCAGATGCTCGCCGTGGCCGTCGGCGCAACGATGTACGGCGCCATCGTCGCCAACGCAATCGCCGGCCCGATCGGCGCCAAGCTCGCCCTGCGCTCCAGTGAAGAAATGCTGGTGCGCGAGATGGTCCTGCAGGGCATCCTCTCCATCCAGGCGGGCGACAACCCCCGCGTCACACTCGACCGCATGATGGCGTTCATCCCCTCCGGTGACCGCGGCCGGTTGAAGTTCGCGGCGTGATGAACAAGGCAACGGCGGGCAACCGCCTTCGGTAACGCGGATGTACAGACATGGCTGAAGACCACGGACACAACGAGGGTGGCGGCGAAGACCACGGCAAGGGCGGGCACAAGCCCCACAAGTCGCACGGCCCTCCCCACGGCGGCGGGCACGAGGAGCACGCGGGTGCGCCCGAGTGGCTGATCTCGTTTGCCGACAACGTGGCGCTGCTGATGGGCTTCTTCGTCATCCTGCTGGCCATGAACATGACGCCCAAGAACAAGTCGGGCGGGCCCGGCGGCGACAAGGCCGAGAACAGCCCGTCGGAGTTCACACAGGCCGAGGCCAACATGATCGAGCTGCAGATGGGCATGCGCGAGGCCTTCCACAACGTGCCCAAGGCCAACAGCAAGAGCCCCGCCGACCGCAAGTTCCTCGCCGATTACAACAAGGTCCAGGAACAGAAGAGGCGCAAGGGCGTTGACGGTGCCGCGGGCCAGCAGGCGGCCAGCCCCACCAGCACCGAGCTCACGCCAAACCTCACCGTCGAGTTCGACGACGGGTCGTTCATGCTCTCGCGCAGCAGCCGCACGGCGATCGAGGCGATCGCGTACAAAGAACTGCTGGGCAAGCAGTGGATCATCGAGGTGCGCGGGCACGTGTCGGCCAGCGAGGCCAAGAGCGCCGAGCGCTCCGCCGGTGCCGAGGAGAAGATGGCAGGGGTGTCGCCCTTCAGCGGCGGAGTCCCCGCGGGTTCGGGCGCGGGCTTCAGGCTCAGCTACGAGCGTGCCTACGTCGTCGCGGAAGAGCTCTCCAAGGCCGGCGTGCCGTGGCGGCGCCTGCGCGTGGTCGCCTGCTCGGACATGGACCGCGTCGTCCCGCGGGCCGACGTCAACCCCGGCTCAAACCGGAAGAACCAGCGAGCGGTGATCATCCAGAGCAAGGACATCGCCCCCGAGGACCCCAACTCGATCGAGCCGGGCCAGCCGGGGCGTTGATACGCTCCCGCCATGGCCCGCACGCACCCGCAGCACCCCAACCTCACCGTCTTTGACCACCCGTTGATCCAGCACAAGCTGAGCTGGATCCGCGACAAGTCGGTCTCGCACCGTCCGTTCCGTGCGCTGCTCTATCAGATCGCGGGGCTCATGGTGCACGAGGTGACGCGCGAACTGCCGACGACCGAGGTTGACGTTGACACCCCCATGGAGCGCACCCGCTGCCGGCGGCTGTCGGGCACCATCACGGTGGTGCCGGTGCTGCGCTCGGGCCTGGGGATGGCCGAGGGCATCCTCGAGATGATGCCCGAGGCGCGCGTCGGCCACCTGGGGCTGGCACGCGACGAGAAGACCCTCAAGCCGATCGCCTACCTCAACCGCCTGCCGAGCGACCTTGCCTCAGGGCCGGTCATCCTCGTTGACCCCATGCTCGCCACCGGCGGCAGCGCCCTGGCCGCGATCGACACGCTCCGCGCCGCTGGCGCACGCGACCTGCGGATGATCTGCCTCGTCGCGTCGCCCGAGGGCGTGCGGGCCCTGGGCGCATCGCACCCGGATGTGCCGATCTACTCGGCCGCGCTCGACCGCCAGCTCAACGAGCGCGGCTACATCCTGCCCGGCCTGGGCGACGCGGGCGACCGGATGTACGGGACCGAGTGAGGCCGCGGGTGGCACAGACTCGGCTCGGCGAGTCTGTGTGCCTTGGGGGAGGCTGCCCAGGCTCGACTGTATCGCGAACGCTCACACTCCTACAAGACGCAGACTCCTCTCAAAGCAGGGGAGTCTGCGGCACCCTTTGAACGCAAAAACCAACAAGGGCCGCCCGTGTGGACGGCCCATGTCGTGAGTCATAACCGGCGCCATCGCCGGCGTGAATTCAAGTCGATTCAGCGGCGGCGGCGGCCCATGGCCAGAGCGCCAAGGCCGAGCAGGCCCGCGACGCCCGGGGTCGGAACGATCGTGACGTACTGGTCACCGTCGAAGTCGTTGAGGTCAAAGTTGGTGGTCGCATCGACATAGTTGCCGTTGCCGTCAGAACCCAGGTTCCCCTGGCCGCCCTGGAAACCGCCGACGAACTGGTTGGAGGCGTACCCGTAGTTGCCCCCCGCGACCCAGCCCGCCACGGTGATCGGCCCGCTGGTGTAGCCGAGCCACGCGAGGGGGATGCACAGCTCCAGGCCCGTGCTGACCGCACCGGATACGTTCGGGTCGAAGGTGCCCGATCCACCGGTGACGCCGCCGGTGTTGGAGTTGTTGAGGATGGCCTGGATGCCTGAGGTATCGCCGCCGTCTTGCGCGAAGGCGTTGCCGCCCACGGCGCTGTTGCCGGCGTAGCCGTAGCTCCACGCGCCCGCGAAGGAAGCGTGGTTGACGTACAGCGTGCCGCTGCCGTTGTTGGCCGAGATCATGCGGCTGGCGTTGCCAAAGCCCGCGTCAAAGGTCACGCCGAGGCGTTCTGAGCCATCACCGCTGAGGCCCGAGAGCGTGCTCTGGCCAGCGTTGGACGTGCCGAAGAAGAAGACCATCCGGTTGCCGTTGTTCTCGATGTTGCCACCGACGAAAATGTAGAGGTTGCCTCCCGAGGAAGACCACGAGAAGTTGTTCAGCTCGGAAAAGTTGTCTCCGAACCCGGTCTGGTTGTTCTGGCTAAACAAGTTGGCGTACGACCCGTCACGTGTGCCGTCCAGGGTCTGGGCCATGGCGGTACCGGCGAGCGCAAGCACGAGCACTGCAGCGATCTTCATCTGAAATCTCCCTTGGTCCGGCGGTCAGCCGGCTCCACTCCACGACGGGCACTGCCTCCGGAGTCACAAAACCCCGGCCACGAAAACGGCACCCGATCGAAAAACGCAAAGTTGATCGTCCAGTTGTGACGCGAGTACACCGATCGCACAACTGCCCGACGCTCACGGCGGACCCGACAGATACACCGAGAGCGATTTCAACATACAGCGCAGGAACAGCACGTCAAGGAAAAACCCCGTAAACCACCGATGAAATCGATTACATTCTGCCCGTCCGACTGCGAGCCACCGGGTCAGGTTGCTCGATCCCCCAAAGTACGGTCTTCCGGGTCTGCGCGGGAACAAGACCCCGGTTCGCGGTCAGCAGACCGGGGCGAATGGGCGAGAGGGCCCGATGCAAGGTCAAACGCGACGGCGGCGCGAGGCCGCGACAATTCCGACACCCATGAGCACGGCCGCGCCCGGGGTCGGGACAACGACGTGCTGGGTGCCGCCAAGGTTCTCCATATTCACATTGGGGCCGCCACCGAGGTTCCCCTGGGGCGGGTTGATGCCACCGATGAACTGGTTCGACGTGAACGACCGGGCACCGTTGGTGATGTACCCCGCGATCGCGGGGGTGCTCGAGGCCGTGATCCCTAGCCAAGCAAACGGGAGCGCGAACTCGGCGCCGGTGGTGACGCCCGCGCCCGAAGAGGGGCCGCTCCCACCGGTGACGCCGGCAGTGTTGGCGTTGTTGTGCGCAGCGGCGATGCCCGAGCCACCGTTGGCGTACCACGTGCCGCTGAAGAAGTTGCCGGCGTACGACCCCGCCCAGCTGTTGGTGCCGGCGTTGTAAACGGCGATGTCCACGTACCATGCGCCGCCCGAGTAGTTCGCGGTGATGTAGTGCGTGGCGCTGAACCCGCTGTCGAACTGGGCCCCGTTGAACGCACCGTTTGAGAAGTTCGCGAGCGTGTTCTGGCCGGCGGCCCCACTGCTGATGAACACGTCGAGGTTGTTCCCCGCCACCTGGTTGCCGCCCAGGAACAGAAAGAGCGTGCTCAGGTTGTTCATCGAGTACAGGTTGTCGATCTCGTTTGAATTGTCGCCGAAGCCGGTCTGGGTGTTCTGGTCCCAGTACGAGGCTCCGTACGCGCCGTCGCGGGCGCCGTCGACGGTGGCTGTCTGGCCGAACGCGGGAACGCCGCATGCACAGGCACACAGCAACACAATCACCTTGCGGTTCATTTCTCTCTCTCCTCAAATTGCGGCCTGCCCGCCGGCGCAACCGAGCGCCGCGGAAGCCGCTTCACAGGTCCAAATCTACTGTAAATCTGGAGAATTGCAAGGCCCCGACACCAAAACCTGCCCTCTCTCTCACCCGACCACCCCACATCGTGTGGCGCTCGCCGGTGCACTGGGCGGCCGGGGGGGGAGGGGGAGGGGGAGGGGGGTGGAGAAGCGGGCCGTACGGCCGCTACCTATCGCCCGTCCTTCTGCTGCTGCCGGTCGCGGCGATCGATCGACTGCTGGTCCTCGCCGAGGGCCTTGCGAACCTGCTCGGCCTTGCGTCCCTGGCCGTCGGCATCGAGCAGTTCGGCGTAGCGGGTGCCGACACGGTGCCAGTTGCTCTGGGCGAGGAACTCGCGGGCCATGTCTTTGGGCTTGGCGAGGCGCTTCCAGGCGTTGGCGTAGATCGTCAGCACCTCCCCCTGTGCGTGGCGCTTCTGGAGCATGGTCTCGCACCGCTCCAGCGCCTCGACCGAGGCGGGGCTCTTGGAGATAAACTGGTAAGCCGCCGACGTGAAGCAGTTGTACGCCTTGTCGGGCGCATCGGCCTTGTCCCACATCTTGCCCTCTTCGATCAGCACCTCGGCCGCCAGGTCTGGGCGCGAGAATCGCAGGCCTTTGTAGATCGCTTCCCACATCGCCCCCTGCTGCGCTACATCATCGATTGTCGAAACCATGGGGATCAGCACCGCGAGGGTGAAGTCGGGGTAGCGCTCGCCGCAGAGGCGCTGGAGCGACGCGGCCCACGCCTTCTTCTGCTCAAGGCTGAGCTCCTTGGCCGAGGCCATCGCCCGCAGCGTGTTCCACGCGCTGTGGTTAGCGCTGTAGAGTGTCAGCCCCGCCTGGAGGAGTGCGAGGCGATCGTCTGCGCTGCCCGAGCGCGCCGCGAGCTTGGCGGCGATCTCGATTCCCATCGGCGCCGGTATTCCCGTGATCTTGCGGAGGCGAAGCGCCGCGTCAACAAAGGCCGTTGACGCCTGGCGCGCCGCGTCGGGAACGTCGATCGATTCGGCGGTGAGCGCGAGCGTCCCGTCGGGCATCTGCGCCCCCGTCTGCGGGTCGGTCACGGTGCCGCGGATGTCCTCGTACTCGTTGTAGCGTCCGGCGTCGAAGTTCCACTCCACGCGCCGGCCCTGCTTCTTCAGGTAACCGAGCCACGCGTGGGCCACGCCGCTCCCCTGGCCGGCGGCGACGGCCGCGGGCACGCCGATCGCCTTGCCGACGGTGCTTGAGAAGTGTGCCTGATCGGCGCAGATCCCGCCGTACTTCTTGATGTTGAAGAGGTTGAACCCCTCGGTGGTCACCTTCTTCTCTTTGCCCCGCTTGAAGTGGTCGTTGTCGTAGCTGATCTCTGAGTACCGCGGCGCCACGTCACGCTGGCCGCCGTAGCGGTTGAGCGCCCAGGCAAGCTCGTCGAGCTTCGCGCCCGGATCGACCGTGTACACCAGCAGCTCGACGGGCATGGTGCGCGGCGGGAAGACCATGCGCGACTCGAACGTTGTGTAGAACTGAAAGGCCTCGGCCGCGGAAACGCCCTCACCCTTGTTCTCGTTGACCTGCTTGACGACGGGCTTGTCGTAGACCACGCAGATCGCCGCGGTGAGGTTGGCGAACGACTCGAGCTGCGCAGCCGGGAACTTTGCCCGCAGCGTGTCGAGCACCGCGAGCGCGCCTGCGGGTTCGTCGGCGTCGTTGCCGGAGATCTGGAACGCCAGCGCGTTGGCCAGGCGCGGCGATGCGCGGAGGAACGCCAGCAGCGCCTTCCTGTCACCGGTGTACTTCGCCAGGTGCCCCATCATCCGCTGCGCCGAGGCGACCTCAAGGATGACCTCGGGCTGATCGGCGGGAACGTTCACGCACGTCCAATCCCAGAGGCCGCCGACGGTGGCCGCCGCCGCGGCGAAGTCACCACCCGCCGCGGCCTGATCGAGTGTTGCACGCAGCCGGAGCGTGAGCGCGTCGAACGGCTTTGCGGGGGTTGATCCGGCGGGCTGCGTTGGCGGCGCAACCGCGGGCGTTGGCGCGGGCTGCGCTGCAAAGCCCGCCACGGTGATGGTCGTCGCGGCAAAGAGGAGGGTGGCAGCGCGGTGCATGCTCAAGTCTAACGCCCGCGGGCTTCACCGGTTCCCCGAAACGCCCCCTCGCCGTGCGATTGACGGGCCGGGGCGAGGGTTCGGGTCGATCGCGGGGGCGATACGCTCGTCGCGTGCGTGTGGTGCTTGTCGCCAATCAGGGGTCGGGGTTCGGTCGAGGGGGGGCGGTCGCGGGTGCAGCAGCCGGTGCACTCAAGGGGTTGGGCGCAACGGTTGAACAGATCAATGTCGGCAGAGGGTACCCGCCGGTGGACCTGGAGGCAGCGATTATCGGAGCTGACGCCACGGTGGTCGCGGGGGGTGACGGAACGGTGCTGAGTGTTGCGCCGGCCTGCGCCGCGGCCGCGGTGCCGATCTACCACCTCCCGGCGGGAAACGAGAACCTGTTCGCCCGTGAGTTTGGGATGGACGCGAACCCGGCCCGGCTCGCACGAGCCCTGCAGCGTGGACGCACCACCACCTGCGATGTTGGGCGGTGCGGTTGGAGCGGCGCGGGCCACGCATCAAGTCCTTTGCCTTCGCGGCCGTTCCTGCTGATGGCTTCGGTCGGACCAGACGCGGGCGTGGTGCACCGCCTGCACGCGTGCCGCACCAGGGCGGTTGGGCACCGCGCGTACGCCATGCCGATCGTCGAAGAACTCGCCGGCCCAGCCGTCTCGCGCGTGCGGGTGTGGTGCGAGGGTGACCCAAGGCCGGTGATCGACGGGCGGGGCATGCTCGTTGTCGCAAACTGCCGCCAGTACGCCCTGCGGATCGACCCCTGCCCCGAGGCCAATCCCGGCGACGGGTTGCTTGACGCCTGCTTTATCCCCGCGGAGACAGCAGTCGATGCGCTGGCGGCTCTGGTCCGCCTGCGGCTGCGGTGCGGCGGCGGCGACGTCGTTCGAGCGCGCGCAGCGCGCATGGCCGTTGCTATCGAACCGAGTGCGAGGCTGCAGCTCGACGGTGAAGCGGCCGCGATCGGCGGCACCGCAGCGCGTCTGGAGTTCTCGATCGACCGCGTGCCACTTCTCGTTATTGACGTCCGATAACGCAACAGTCGCTCCTGATCGTCTCTGCAGGGGCGCATCCGGAATATGTATCTGGTATTTGTTTGGCTTATTGCCGCGGGTTTGCTGGCGGGAGGCCTCTGGTGAGATAGGATCAACGCTGACCATTCCATGCCAAACGAAGGTGCACCATCTCGAGACTCAGAACGGTCGGACCCGGACCTGCCGGCCGGCCTGACCGTGGATGTTGCAGATGGAACCAGCCGGCTGCCGGCTGGCGACCTGGCCTGGCTGCACGAGCATGTCACGCGGGCTGGGGGCGTCTTGAAGGTGACGGGCTCGATCTCAGCGCGCGTGGTGGGTGATGCCGAGATGGCGCAGGCGCACGAGGAGTTCTGCGGAGCAGAGGGCACAACGGACGTCATCACGTTCGATCTGACCGATCCTGAGGACGGCATGGCCGCCAGGGGTGTCGTCGAAGCCGACCTGTTGCTCTGCCTTGATGAGGCCCACCGGCAAGGGGCCAGCCGCGGGCACGCGGCCCGGCGCGAGTTGCTGCTCTACGCGGTGCACGGGGTGCTCCACTGCCTGGGGCACGACGACCACGACGACGCGGGGTACGCCCGGATGCACGCGGAGGAAGACCGGGTCATGGAATCACTGGGGGTCGGGGCCACGTTCGCGACGCAGCCGCGGGGCGCGCCCGGGGCTGGACCTGAAACGGGGGGTGAACGGTGAGCGCAGTGCTGGCGGGCTGGATCGGCGTGGGCGGTGTGATCGGATCGGCGGCGCTTGGGGCGCTGGCGATGTCGGTGCGCGCCGCGACCAACGCCGAGGCAGAACAACTCGCCCAGCGGAAGGGTCTGAAGAAGCTGCCACGGACGGTCGAAGCGATCCTGGACGATCCGATCGGGCACTCGCGGGCGCTGCTGCTGGCGAGACTGCTGTTTGACGCGGTGGCGTACGGCGCGTCGGTCTGGTGGATGGCCGCCCTGTTCGGCGACGCCAAACCGGAGTTGTTCCACTTCGCCATGGGCCTGGCGGTGGCCGCGGCGCTGCTGTGGCTGGGATCGATCGTCGTCGCCGGCGCACTCTCCACGTACGCGGCCGAGTCGCTGTTGCTCTGGGGGGCAACGCCCGTGCGTGCCCTGGCGCTGCTCACGTCGCCGCTGCGATCGGTTGCCCGCGGTATCGACGAGGTCGTGCGCCGGCTGGTGGGCGTAGAGAAGAAGAACGACAGCGAGCAGGCGGAGCAGGACATCCTGCAGGTGGTGGAGGAGGCGGAGGCGACGGGCGCGCTGCCGGGCGACGAGGCGGACATGCTCGAGGGCGTGATGCGCTTTGGCGACCTCACCGTTCAGCAGATCATGACGCCGCGGACGGACATCGAGGCGATCGAGCTGACCGACGACCTCGGGCGGCTCATCCGTGAGGTGCGTGAAGTGCGGCACTCGCGGATCCCCGTGTACGAGGAGAGCCTGGACCAGATGGTGGGGCTCTTCTACGTGAAGGACCTGATGCTCTGGCTGGGCGGCGAGGGTGCCCGGCCCGGGAAGGCG
>JAUXUZ010000384.1 GCA_030680655.1 Phycisphaerales bacterium | reverse complement strand
GGGTGGTTCCTTACCTGCCCGACCCGCTCAAGCCGCTGATGGAGATCGCGGCGAACCTCTGGTGGACGTGGAACCACGACGCGATCGCGCTCTTTGCCCGGCTTGACCGGGACTTGTGGGAGTCAACCCACCACAACCCGGTGAAGATGCTGGGGGCGATCAGCCAGGAGAAGCTTGATCGGGCAGCCCTGGACAAGACCTTCATTCACCAACTGAACACCGTTCAGGTAAACCTCCGCGAGCACATGGCCTCGTCGGGTTGGTACGGGCAGGTGGCGGCCTCAATCAATACCGGCGCGGGCGACAAGCCGTGCCGGATCGCCTATTTCTGCGCTGAGTTTGGGCTCACCGAGTGCTTCCAGATCTACTCGGGCGGGCTGGGCGGGCTCGCCGGCGACCACCTCAAGAGCGCGGCCGAACTCGGTCTGCCGCTGGTGGCCGTTGGCCTGCTCTACCGCAAGGGGTACTTCCACCAGTACCTCAACCCCGACGGCTATCAGCAGGAGGTGTACCCCGAGCTTGACCCTGCGAACCAGCCGGTGCGCCAGGTAATCGACGCCAAGACCGGCGTGCAACTGCGCGTGCAAGTTGAGCTGCCGGGCCGCATGTTGACGGTGGGCGTGTGGCGCTGCGATGTGGGGCGCGTGCCGCTCTACCTGCTCGACTGCAACATGCCGGAGAACTCGCGCGAAGACCGCGACATCACGGCCAACCTCTACGGCGGCGACATGGAGATGCGCATCCGCCAGGAGGTGGTGCTGGGCGTCGGCGGTGTGCGGGCACTCGCCGCCCTGGGCGAAGAGCCGACCGTTGTGCACATGAACGAGGGGCACGCGGCCTTCGCGAACCTGGAGCGCATCGCACGCCTGCGGGCCCAGACAGGGCTGAGCTTCGACGAGGTCCGCGAGGCCGTCGCGACCGCGAGCGTCTTCACCACGCACACGCCGGTGCCCGCGGGCATCGACCGGTTCCCGCCGCGGCTGATCGAGCAGTTCTTCGGCCACGCTCTGCCGGGCCTTGGGCTCGACCTGGAGGGTCTGCTCGCGCTTGGGCGCGAGAACACCGCCGACCGGGGCGAGTTCTTCTCGATGGCCGTGATGGCGATCCGCACGAGCCGCTTCGCCAACGGCGTGAGCCGGCTGCACGGTGAGGTCTCGCGCAAGATGTGGAAGGGGATGTGGCCGGGCGTGCCGGAGCAGGAGGTGCCGATCGGGCACGTGACCAACGGTGTGCACGCCCGAACCTGGGTCTCCAGCGACTTCGTGCGTCTATACGACCGCTACCTGGGCGACAAGTGGCACACCGATCCGCAGGACCCGGCGACGTGGAAGGCGATCGACGAGATCTCCGACGACGAACTGTGGAAGACGCACTCGCGCCGTCGCGAGAAGCTTGTTGCCTGGTGCCGCCGCAGGGTGCGGGCGCAGCTGGCCGCACGCGGCGCCGGTGCCCTTGAGATCGAGCGTTCCGGTACGGCGCTCGACGCGAACACGCTGACGATCGGCTTCGCCCGCCGCTTCGCGACGTACAAGCGCGGCACGCTGCTGTTCCGCGACCCGCAGCGGCTGCTGTCGATCCTCAAGGACGAGCAGCGCCCGGTGCAGCTGATCATCGCCGGCAAGAGCCACCCGCGCGACGAGGGCGGCAAGCGGCTCATCCGCGACATCGTTGACTTCATCCGCAAGAACAACGTGCAGAACCGTGTCGTCTTCATCGAGGACTACGACCTCGACGTTGCGCGCCGGCTCGTGCAGGGCTGCGACGTGTGGCTCAACACCCCGATCCGCGGGCTGGAGGCCTCGGGCACCAGCGGCATGAAGGCGGCGATGAACGGCTGCCTGCACTGCTCGATCCTCGACGGCTGGTGGGACGAGGGCTTCGACCCCGAGGGCGGCTTCGCCATCGGGCGCGGCGAGAACTACGACGAGCACAACCGAGACGAGATGGACGACATCGAGTCGCGCTCGCTCTACCACCTCATCCAGAGCCAGATCGTGCCCGACTTCTACGGGCGCAGGGCAACGGCCGACGCCGCCGCCGGCGCGGCCGCGCCGCCCCACCGCTGGGTCGCCCGCATGCGCCGGTGCATCAAGGCGATGGCCCCGGCCTTCAACACCCACCGCATGCTGCGCGACTACGCAACGGGGTTCTACTTCCCCGCGCACGTCAAGGGCGCGCTGCTCAACAAAGACGCGCTGGCGGAGAGCAGGGGCCTCGCCCAGCAGCTGGAGCG
>JAUXUZ010000382.1 GCA_030680655.1 Phycisphaerales bacterium | reverse complement strand
GTCGGCCCTTCGGCGGCGAAGCGGTCGTAAACCGCGGTGATCGCGTCGCCGAGGTCCTTCGCCTTCTCTTTCGCCGTGGGTGCACCGGCGACGAAGATGCCAAAGCCCGGGTAGACCTGGCTGGGCTGGCTCTGGGTGCCGATGGAGTAGACCAGCTGCTTCTCCTCGCGGATCTCCTTGATCATGCGCGAGTTGAGTACCTGCGAGGCGAGACTGAGCAGCCGGACGTCGCGGACGTTGTCGGCGTCTGGCCCGAAGAACCCGCCGACGACGATGGCGACGGGCGTCATCGTTTTCAGTGAGCGCTCGACGACGCGCGGGCCGGGCTTGCGCTCGATGACCCGCTTGTTGTCGAGGGTTGTGCTGCTCATGCGGTCGCGGGTGGGGAGCGAGCCGAGGTACTTCTCGATCAGCGGCGTGGCCTGCTCGAGGGAGATATCACCGACGACGGTGACCTCGATCGGGCTGGTCGCGACGACGCCGCTGAGCCAGGCCTGCGCCTGCTCAACGGTGATGCCGCTGACCTGCTCGGGCGTGAGCGGGCGCCGGCGCACCTCGCCGGGCGGGAAGACCGAATCGGCGATCATCTCGGCGATGACGCCCTGCGGCTGGGTCTTGCGCTGGGCGATGCTCTGCAGCTCGTTCTTCTTCCAGCGTTCCAGCGCGGCGGGGTCAACCTTGGGGTCGGTCAGCAGCAGGTGGGCCATCTGCAGGCCGGTCTCAAGGTCGGCGGGCGAGCCGGAGATGGTGAGGGTGAAGGTGTCGTCGGATGCTCCGCCGCCGACACGGACCTTGCGACCGGTCATGAACTCGCGCAGCTGCGTGCTCGAGTGCGCGCCCGAGGCGGGGCTGTTGAACGCCAGCGCCGCGGCGTCGCTCACGCCGCGGTTGGCGGCGGTCTCGTTGATGGCGCCGTTGGCCAACGCGATCGAGAGGCTCATCGCGTCCTTCTCGTTGTCGATGAACTTGTGGTTGACACGCACGCCGCTGGGGAGCCAGAAGCCCGTGACGCCGGAGGCGGCGTGGGTTGCGGTTTCGACCGCCCTGCCGGGGACGGGGTCGCTCGCGAGGAGACTGGTGATGCGCGCGGTCTCGGCCTCCTTGGCGGGCTTGACGCTGAGCGCCTCGCGCCCGAACTTCACCAGCTCGCTCTCGGTGATCATGTCGGTGGTGGAGCCCTCGGGCAGCTGCGCACTGAACATGACGGTGGTGGGGTCAAAGTCTGCGGCGAATCGCTCGGAGACCTCCTTGGGTGTGATGGTGGGCAAGAGCGTGCGCAGCAGGTCGAGCGTCTGCTGGGCCGACATGATCGGCTCGCCGTCGGCGACCTGGCCGTTGTAGCGGGTGATGAGGTTGCGGGCGTCGAGGGTGCTCTCGCGCTTGGCGGCGACCTCTGACTGGCTGATCAGCTCGGCGCGGGCGCTCTGGACTTCCTGCTCAGTAAAGCCGTTGTAGCGGGCCCGCTGCAGCTCGGTGGCCATCTGCTTGAAGGCGTCGCGCCACTTGTCGGGCTCGGCGGAGACCTCGGCCTGTGTCAGGCGAGCGGCGTGGAAGAGGGTCTGCGACGAGGCGGAAGCGCTCAGGAAGGCCACCTTGCCTTCGTCGCGCTTGGCGGCGAGGCGCCGGTTGAACGCCCACGAGCCGATCGTCTCGACCAGGTCCGTGCGGAAGCGCCCGACGGTGGTGGTCGGCGCGGGGGGCGTGCTGATCTTGATGACGCCGACCTCGGCGACCTTGATCTCGGGGTCGGTGACGACGACAGCGCCGTCAGCGGTATAGGGCTTCACGCCCGGGTCCATGTTGTTGGGCGCGGGGCGCTTGGGAACCGAGCCGAACTGCTTCTCGATCTCGGCCTTGACGACCTGCGGGTCCATGTCGGCGACAACGATGACGGTGGTGTTGGTCGGCGTGTACCACTTGCCCCAGTAGTCCTTGAAGTCCTGCTGCACGACGCCGGTGATGGTCTCTTCGGTGCCGATGGGCAGGCGGTCACCGATGAGCGAGCCGGGGGCGAGGCGCTTGAGCATCACCTCCTGCACGCGCTGCTGCGGGGAGAGGCGCGAGCGTTTCTCCTCGAGGATCACCTGGCGCTCCGACTCGATCTCCGCCGGCGCGAGCGTGAGCCGGAAGGCGACGTCGCTCATGAACATCACCGCCTTGGCCAGGTTCTCCGGCTTGTTGTCGCGGAGGTAGAGCTGGTAGGACGTCTGGTCGAAGCTGGTGAACGCGTTCTGGTGGCGCCCGAAGATCAGGCCAAGGTCCTCGAAGAACTTGATCACGGTGCCGGGGGGGAAGTTCTCCGACCCGTTGAACGCCATGTGCTCGAGGTAGTGGGCGATGCCGCGCTGCTTGTCGGTCTCGTTGAGCGAGCCGGTGCCGATGTGCATCCAGACCGCCGCCTTCTCCTTGGGGTTGGCGTGCTGGCGGATGATGTACCTCACGCCGCTGGGGAGCTCGCCGGTGATGAGCGACTGATCGGTGGGGAGCGGGGTCGGGTCGTTGTTCATGGCCGGTCCGGCGACGATGGGGGTGGCGGCGGGCTGGCCGCCGGCGGTCTGAGCGAGGCTCACGCCCGGCAAGGTAAGCGCGGCGAGGGGGAGCGCAACAGCGAGCAGTCTGGCGTTCTTGTTCATGGAGGCTTGTTCCAGGTGAGGTGTCCCGGCGCACAGCCGGGGTGTTAGTCTACAGGGAAGATGCCGTGCGGGTGCGGATCGGGCCTGCTTTGGGTGTTTTCGCCGCAGAATCGCCGGGGTTGCACGAACGAGGCGCTTCCGTAGGCCCTTTCGCGCTGCGCTACCGGAGTGGGTGTGCCCCCACTGCGCGGCTAAGGCCGCGGATCGACGGGATCGGCTGGGGGGGCGGGCGGGGGGAGGATGGTCACCGTCAGCG
>JAUXUZ010000374.1 GCA_030680655.1 Phycisphaerales bacterium | reverse complement strand
GGCGGCTTCGTCCTGAGGCAGCGAGGGCACGTCGAAGTCAGGCATGGCGCCGTTGCTCTCCATATCGGTCCCGCTTGGGAGGTACCAGCCACGGAACGGCGTCCGGACGGCCGTTCCGTCAACCAGCGTTGCGGCGCCGGTTGAGATCACGCCGCCGTAGGTCTGTGTTCCGACCAGCTTGCCGCGCCCGATCGTCTTGATCGAGTGGGCGAAGATTTCGGCGTTCGAGAAGGAGTTTTCGTTGATCATCACCGTGATCGGCCGGCTGTAGCCGTAGATCAGTCGGCGGTCGCGCGGGTAGCTGTCCTTGGGCGTAGTTGCTCCGTCGGCGCCGCGCGGCACGGTGTACGCGTGGACCGGCGCGGTCAGGCTTGTGAGAAGGATGTCGGCGGTGCTGCCGCCGCCGTTGTCGCGCACGTCGATGACCAGGCCTTCCTTGCCGTGGGCCGCGGCGTAGAGGTCCCGCTCAAAGTCGCGCACGCTCGCCTCGCCCATGGCTTTGATGTGCAGATAGCCGAGCCTGCCGCCGGAGGTCTTGTCGACGATCTCGGCGCGACGGTTGACTTCGTCGAGGTAACGGAGCTCGCTGTCGGCGCCGCTGCTCACTGGCGTAACGATCAGGGTCAGCGTCCTGGGTCCGACCTGATCCGGCGCCGCGTTGACGTTCTCGCTGGTGCCGGCGGCGTTAGCCGGCGATGCTGCCTCTGTGCGGACCACCGTTACGAGTGTTTCGCGTCCCGACGTGCCCTGGAGTGCCCAGCCGAGGTCCTTGCCGGCGGTCGCCCGGTCTTCGATGTGGGTGATGATGTCGCCGGCCTTGAGGGCCATCGCGCCCTTGCCCAGGGGCGAGTTGAAGAGCAGCCGCGTGACCTTCCAGCCGTTCTCGACGGGAACCGCGTCGAGCGCGAGCGAGCCCACGGCGAGGGAGGGAGGCGTGAACGTGCTGGGGCCGCCCATGATCCCAAGGTGCGAGCCGTCGAGTTCACCGAGCATGAGCGAGTAGACACGGTTGAACTCGCTGGTCGTGCGGGTGGACTCAGCCAGCGACAGGTAGCGCTCGGTCAGCTTCTTCCAGTCGAGCCCCTTGAGCGTCGGGTGGTAGAACAGGTTGCCGACGATCCGCGCGGCCTCGAGGAACTTCTGGCGCTGCGCCTGCTTGACGTCGAGCACGACCGGGGCGTCGACCGCGTACGTATCGACCTTGCCGCCGGCCCCGCCCGTCAGCGCGGTGCCCGCCGCCTGGCGCGCCTTCACGAACGTCACGCGGTCTCCAGAGGGAGAAACCGAGACGTTGCCGGCGCTGCCACTGGCAACGACCTTCTTGTCATCACCCTTGTACGAGACGCTTACCAGACTACCCTCGGCGCCCGGGCCCGGAGCGTCGGCAGGTGCGCTCACGATCACCCTGTCGCCACCCGGTGTGATGTTCAGGTTTGATAGGCTGCCCGTTGACGAGAGCACCTTGCGTACGCGCATGTGCGCGTTGGCTGTGTCGATGGTCAGTGTCTTCGCTGGCTTGTGCTTGTCCTTGCTCACCCAGTCGGCATCGTCCCAGAGCACGGGCGCAATGGGTTTGATCGCCTTCGCGGCCGTTGCCTGCTTCTTGAAGTAGTCCTCCAGCTCATACGCCGGCATGGCCTCGAGCGTCTGATCCAGGTACACACCCCACACTGCGAACTGGAAGTTCTCACCGTCGCGTTCGGTGAGGAAGTAGAGCACTTTGCCGTCGCGCGACAGGCGCGGGCTGACGTCCAGGTCCGGGTGACGGGTAATGTTGACCGGTTCGGCGTACTCGCCCTTGTCGTTCTCGGCGGTGTCGAGCAGGAAGACGTCGCTGTTGAAGTCAAGGTCCTCGCGCGCGAACACAATCTGGCGGGAGTCTGAGGCCCACTGGACCTCCGCCTCGTTCCACCCTGCCATGAGCAGTCGCGACTGCTTCTTGACAAGGTCGATCAGGACCATATCGCCCAGGCCGCGCGTGACGATCAGCTTGCGTCCGTCGGGCGAGGGGTTCGGAGAACGGAGCTCCATCCCGAGCACGCCGTCGTTGGCGCCCGCGCCGACGAGCGCATCGTCGAGCCTGTGCACGTCGAAGCGGAGGCCCTCCGACCAGCGCTTGGCGAAGTCGGGCTTGCGCTCCTTGCCGGCGGGCGGCTTACCGCCGTCGTCTTTCTTCTCACCGTCGGCGGCCGCGTTGTCGTCCTTCTTCTCGGGCTTGTCGGCGGCGGCAGCGTCGTCTTTCTTCGGTTCGTCTGCTTTCGCGCCGTCCTTCTTCTCTTCGTCCTTCTTCTTGTCGTCTTCCTTCTTCTCGTCCTTTGGGAGGATGTCCTCACGGGCCAGTGAAACCGTGGCGTAGTAGATCCGGCTCGTCCCGCTTTCGTCGCTGGCGAACCACAGCACGCGCCCGTCGGGGCTCCACGCAAGGCCCGTCTCGCGCCCGGGTGTGAACGTCACGCGGCGCGTCGGCCTGTTCTCTTCCGTCGAGCGCACGAAGACCTCGCCACGGGCGATGACGGCGATCGTCTTGCCGTCGGGCGAGAGTGCCTGCTCGCTCACCTCGCGGGCGAGGTTCAGCCGCTGGAAGTCCACATCGTTCAGGTCCACCGCCGTTGTCACATCAACCGCGGACGGTGCCGCCCCCGGCTTGGTCAGATCGAGGGTGTAGAGCGTGTCCCACACGCAGAACGACGCGACCGTTCCCCGGTCGTTGACGCTCAGGTCGCGCACGCCGTGGCCGATCGTGGCCTCGCCAGCGCTGGGCGCAAAGCGTGTGAGCTGCGTGGCGCTAGCCTCGCTGCCACCCTTGGCCATGCGGTAGATGTTGCAGGTTCCGTCCCTGGTTGCGACGTAGACAACTGAACCGTCGGGCAACCCGAACCCGTCACCCTCGCTGCGGGCATCGCTGGTCAGCTGCGTGAACGATCCCGACTTCATGTCCATCGCCCAGAGGTCGCTCGCGCCGGGCCCGCCGTACCGCGGGCGGGTGTACTCGGCCCTGCGTCGCGTGAACACGAGTTGCGTGCCGTCTGCGCTCACCCGTGGTGAGCCGCCGTACGCCGCGGTCAGCTCCCTGGTCGGCCCTCCTGTGAGCGGCGCGACGAACATCTGGGTGCCGCGGTAGATCCCGGGGGCCCGCTCGGTGAAGGCCAGCGATGCGCCGTCGCGCGTCCACGCTCCGCCGCCGCTGGGAAGCACCTGCGGCTTGTCGGAGACGGTTACCCGGCGAACGGGGCCGGTCGTCAGCCCGCCTCCTTCGACCCTGGTCACCTGCATCACGTAGATCGAGCGGCCGCCGTCACGGTCGCTCTCGAAGGCGATCGAGGAGCCGTCGGGTGAGAAGTTGGCACGCTGGTCATCGGCGGGGCTGCTCGTGAGGCGCGTTGCTACGCCGCCCTTGGCGGCTACGGCCCAGAGGTCGCCGAGCCAGTTGAAGACAATCGTCGAACCGTCGGGGCTCAGCGCGGGGTATTGGATGAACCCGGGCGTCGCCGCATCAACGGCGTTTGCGGTGAGCGCAGCTCTCGGCGCTGAGATCGGCTTTGACTCCGTGCCCGCGGAGACCGCGCACCCCCAGGCGGCAGCGCCCACTCCGTACCCCAGCAAGGCCATTCCCATGACGGACCGGTTCAGATGCTTGTGCATGGGCACAGCATACCAAACTGAAATGCTCTCCGCGCTGCGCGGGGTAAACCCCTAGCTGGCAGCTACTTGTTCGTCTTGCGTTTCGACGCGTCCGACAGGCCCAGCGGCGGCTCAATGGCGGTCACCCCGGCCATCCCATCGATTGCCGCACCCGCTCCAAGGGCGGAATACACACGGTCGGGCAGGCCGAGGCGACCCTGCTTGTCGATGGTGAACCCGCTCTGGGCGGCGATGAATTCGCCGTCGGCATCGATCACCGACACGATGCCGAAGTCCTTGGTCGGGGCCTTGTCCTTGAGCGGTTTGCCGAGCTTCACACGGCGCGTCTGACGCACGAGCGAGATGCTGTCGGTGGCGGCCTCGATGTGCGGGCCGCCGTCAAACGGATCAACCCGCATGTGGTACTTGAAGCCGAGCTTCTCGAGCATCTTCTTGGCGGGCACAGTCTCGGGGCCGACCTGACCGACGACCGCGCGGGCCGGTGGCGGCAGCAGCGACAGGTAGATCTCCTCGTGCGGGAAGAGCGCGAGGATGAACTCCTTGCTCTCCTGGCAGAACGCGTCCGCCTGGTCGTAGGTGAGGTTGATGAACTGGCGCGTGCAGTGCTCCCAGAACGGGCTCTTGCCCCCCTCGCGGTCAACCGTCACCACGCCCATCATCTCCGCGAGCACGCGGTCGGCGAACATCTGGCGGTAGAGCCCCATGTAGTGGAAACGCACCAGCGACATCAGCCGGCCGAGCTTCTCCTTGTGCCCGCGGAAGCTCGGCTGCATGATCAGCCCGCCGATCTCCGTCGGGCCGCTCTGATCCAGGTGGAGCTTGGCCACCGTATGGGTTGCGCCGGTCTGGAGCGACTCGCTGAACATGACCTTGCGCGTCAGTTGCAGGGAGAGGTTCGGCTGGGCGGGCGGGGGCCCACCCATCTGCGCGATGATCTGGCTGGTCCCGATCACTCCTTTGGACTCGGTCTCTTCCAACACAAACAGAAACTGCGGCGGCCGGCCCGAAACCGAACGGACCATCTCCGAAAAGTCGTGCCCCGCCCCCGCCGCCTTCCCCTTTACGGCCTTCCTGGGCTTCGCCAGGGCCGTCTCCTGCGCCAGCATGAACGACTGGCGGCTCCAGGCGACCTTGTCCTCAAGCACCTCCTTGATGGCCGGGAGGTTGATGAAGTGCACCATCCGCGCCAGCTTCAGCAGCGTTGAAACGTCGTCGGTCTTGCCTCGGCGGACGATGAACATGGTCAGGGCAGCATAGGGGTGAGGGGTGGTACGCCGGAATCGGTTGGTGTCAGGTGGTTATCAGGGTGGGGGCGGGTGATAGCTGGATCGGCACCCGGCGGTCGCATCTGAAGGTCTCTCGAACTTACTCCTTACACCATGCTGGCCCCGGCCTACTTCTATCCTCCCCGATGCCCGGACCTGTACCCATTGACCTCATCGACGGTACTCCCTGCCCGATCCCGGGTGATCGGCTGGTTGCCCGCGACCCGGCCGAG
>JAUXUZ010000370.1 GCA_030680655.1 Phycisphaerales bacterium | reverse complement strand
CCCGCCCCCCCCCCCCCCGCACAGGAGGAGGGAACAATGAGTCGCGATCTTGAGCTGCGGCTGCGCGAGATGAACGAGGCGCTGCTGGTCGGCGCCGTCCGGCAGCAGGAGCTGGCCGAGCAGGCGCGGGACGCCGAGGAGGCGACCCGCGAGAGCGAGCAGCGCTACCGCGCCTTGTTCAACTCGATCGACGAGGGATTCTGCATCATCGAGGTGATCTTTGACGGGCACGAGAAGCCCGTTGATTACCGCTTCCTTGAGGTCAACCCGATGTTCGAGAAGCAGAGCGGGCTGCTCAACGCCGTCGGCAAGACGATGCGCGAGTTGCGCCCCGCGCACGAAGAGAGCTGGTTCCAGATCTACGGCAAGGTCGCGCTGACGGGGGAGCCGATCCGCTTTGTCAACGAGGCCAAGGAACTGGCGGGCCGGTGGTACGACCTCTACGCCTGCCGGGTGGGCGGGCCGGAGAGCCGCAAGGTCGCGGTCGTGTTCAACGACATCAGCGAGCGGGAAAAGACCCAGGAGGCGCTGCGCGAAAGCCACGCCCGCTTTGAGACCCTCTTCGATACCTCCCCGGTGGGGATGTATCTGGTGGACGAGCAGTTCCGCCTGCGGAAGGTGAGCGAGAAGACCCGCGCGGTCTTCGGCGACATTCCGGACCTGATCGGGCGGGACTTTGCCGAGGTGGTCCACATTCTGTGGACGCCCTCTGCCGCCGGCGAGATCATCGCCCGATTCCGGCACACCCTCGCCACCGGCGAGCCCTACAAGCACGCTGAGCTCTCCGAGGTGCGCTTCGACAGCAACGTGCGCGAGTATTACGACTGGGAGCTGCACCGCATCGCCCTGCCCGACGGGCAGTACGGCGTGGTCTGCTACTTCCTCGACATCTCCGCGCGGGTCCTTGCCCAGCAAGCCGTCGTGGAGTCAGAGACCCGCTACCGCCGCCTGTTCGAGACCGCGAAGGACGGCATCTTGATCCTCGACGCCCGCACCGGGAGGATCACCGATACCAACGCGATCATGGGCGGCCTGGTGGGGCGGGAAGCCCACGAGTTGCTCGGCAAGGAGCTTCACGAGATTGGCCTGTTCGGTGACACCGAGGCGAGCAAGCGGGCCTTCAAGGAGTTGCAGGAGAACCGCTACATCCGCTACGAGCATCTGCTGGTGAAGAACCGGCACGGCCGGAGCGTCGAGGTTGAAGTGGTGGCCAGCGTCTACCGCGAGGATCAAACGCTGGTGGCCCAGTGCAACGTCCGCGACATTTCTCAGCGGGTTGTGATGGAGAACAAGATCAGGCAGCAGGCCGAGGACCTGGCCGGTGAATCACGGCGCAAGGACGAGTTCCTGGCCATGCTCAGCCACGAACTGCGCAACCCCTTGGCGCCGATCCGCGCCGCGGTGTACCTGCTCAAGCTCCACCAGCGCGGCGCGGCGAACACGATCCAGACGCAGGCCCACGAGGCCATCGAGCGGCAGGTCGTGAACCTCACCAAGATCGTCAACGACCTTCTGGAGGTCTCTCGCGTCATCAGCGGTCGCGTCAGCCTGGACCTGCACGCTGTCGATGTGAACCAGGTCGTGCGGCACTCGGTCGAGACGGTGATGCCGCTGATCGAAGAGCACAAGCACGAACTGGTGCTCAACCTCTCGCCCCACGCCCTGTGGGTGAACGCCGACGCGACGCGGCTGGAAGAGGTGCTGGTGAACCTGCTCAACAACGCCGCGAAGTACACGCCCGACGGCGGGACCATCGCGGTGGACAGCGAGCGGCTCGCCCACGGCGCGCGGAGCGATCAGGCTCTCGTGCGTGTACGCGACAACGGCTCGGGGATTGGCCCGGACCTGCTGACAACGGGCGGGTCGGGGGTGGCACGGATTTTCGACTTGTTCACGCGGGCCGACAGTTCGCTCGCCCGCTCCGCGGGCGGGCTGGGCATCGGTCTCTCCCTGGCGCACCGGCTCATCACCATGCACGGCGGGACGATCGAGGCGCACAGCGCGGGCCCCGGCAAAGGGAGCGAGCTTGCGGTTTGCCTGCCGCTCGTCGCCGCGCCCGTCGCCGCGGCTCAGCACGAGCGACCACCGGGCGGCGAGGCGAGCGACCACAGCGGCATTCGCGTGCTGGTGGTGGACGACAACATCGACCTGGTGACGATGCTCTGTGGCACGCTGCGGCTGAAGGGCTACACGGTGCAGTCGGCCCACACCGGCCCCGAGGGACTCAGGATCGCGCAGGAGTGGCGGCCGGACATCGCGCTGCTGGACATCGGCCTGCCCGACATGGACGGCTATGAGATCGCGCGGCGGTTG
>JAUXUZ010000367.1 GCA_030680655.1 Phycisphaerales bacterium | reverse complement strand
CTCGGCCTTGGAGATCCACCACATCGCCTCCTTGAAGGCGCCGATCCCCCGGTGCGTGTCGGGGTGGAAGCTCGTCAGGAAGACGTGCGTCACGCGCTCGGGCGGGATGTTCGCCCGCTCCATCAGCCGCGCCGCCATCATCTGCTCGGGCAGGCCCGGGTCAACCAGCAGCGTGACGTCGCCGCTGCGCACCAGCGTGCAGGTGCTGTGCCCCGTCCGCACCGGCGCACGCTCGCCCCACAGAGGGTGGGCCGACAGCGTGCCGATCGAGATGATGCGAACGTCGAGCATTCAGTTCTCCGCCGCGCCGTCGCGCGCCGCCAGGATGCGCCCAAGCGCCGGGTGACCAGACGCCTTCTTGGCGCGCAGCGCCCGCACCACCTCCGGCGGCACCATCGTCTTGAGCGGCTTGAGATCATGGCCAAGCGCGGTCAGCTGCTTGATCAGGCTGCTGGAGGTGTAGGAGAAGTTCTGCCCCGCCACGACGAACGCCGTCTCCAATCCGGCGATCTCGCGGTTGGTCAGCGCCTGCTGAACCTCGTTTTGCAGGTCCGACAGGTTGCGGATGCCCCGCAGCAGCGCCGTGGCGCCCGCGCTGCGGGCGAAGTCCACCGTCAGCCCGCTGAACCCCTCCACCCGGACCTTCGCCCCCGGCTCCTCCGCCACCAGGCCGGCGATCTCACGCTTGACCATCGCCACGCGCTCTTCCAGCGTGAAGAGCTCGTCCTTGCTCGGGTTCCGCCCGACCGCCACCACCAGCTCGTCGAACAAACGCCGTCCGCGGCGGATCACATCGAGGTGCCCGTAGGTCAGCGGATCGAACGAACCGGGGAAAATGGCTACGTGCCGCAGCGGCTTGGCCGCTTTGCGCGCACGAGAACGAGAGGGCGGGGTGGTGGCCATTGGGGGCGATCATAAGCGTCGGGCGGGCACCGGCGGCGCCCCGTTAGCCGCTCAGGCGGGCAACGACGCATTATCAGCACGCGGCCACACCGCGCCCACACCCCACACCCACCGAGCACCCCCATGAACGCCCTCCGTACGTCCCCGCGTCTCGCCGCCGCCCTCATCCTCTCACTGGCCGCCGGCACCCTCCACGCCCAGACGCTCACGCGCGTCACCACGAATTACGCCGGCGCCGAGCTCCCCAGCGGCGGCAACTCCGGCGTGATCAACGCCGCCGGCACGCGCGTGCTCTTTTCAAGCAGCAACACCAACACGCTCGCGTTCAACGTCTTTGGCTACCCCGCCGCGCGCAGCAGCACCAACGTCTACCTCAAGAGCCTCACCGGCAACAGCGTTGACCTCGTCTCCTGGATGGGCTCCTTCAGTCAGCCCCCCCAGCTCGGCGCCGAGCCGCTGGCGATCAACCTCAACGGCAACTCCTCAGGGGCCAGCATCGGCGCCAACGGGCGCGTCGCCTTCCAGTGCTTCGGCGATCAGTCGTACATGACCGGCCTCAACGGCGTCAGCGCCGCCTGCCTCCCCGGCAGCGGCCTCAACGGCTACACCTACATCTACACCGGCGGCGGCATCCGCAACGATGCGCACGAAGGTTGGAACGGCTCGCCCTGCTCGGGCGTCTTCATCAACGCCTCGATGAACGACCCGCGCATCAGCCCCGAGGGGACGCTCGTCGCTTTCTCCACCACCAGCAACGTGCCCGGCCTGAACACCTCCAACGGCACCAACTCCGACACCAACGGCGTCGCCGACGTCTACCTGAAGAACCTCTCGACCAACGCCTTCTCCAAGGTCAGCCTCGCCGGCAACGCCCTCGCCGGCTTCACCGAGTCCAACGGGCACAGCCGCCGCCCCTCCGTTGCCAGCAACGCGACGCACGTCGCCTTCGAGAGTGACGCCACCAACCTCGGCGGCACCGACAACAACGGCGCAGGCCCTGACATCTTCGTCCGCGACGCGTCGAGCATCTTCCCCTTCACCGAGCGCGTCAGCGTCGCAAACGGCGTCAACGGCGCCTCGGGCAACGCCGACAGCACCTCCCCCTCGATCTCCGCCAACGGGCGGTACGTCGCTTTCCTCTCCAACGCCACCAACCTCGTGTTCGCTGGCGTGAGCGCCAACCGCCAGGTCTACCTCCGCGACCGCACCGCCGATACCACCGTGATGGTCAGCCGCGGCTACGACGGCCTCCCCGCCGGCGCCGCCTGCTCCGGCCCGCGCATCAGCGAGGACGGCAACTGGATCGTCTACCACACCGCCGCCAACAACATCGTCCGCGGTGACACCAACGGCTTCAGCGACACGTTCCTCTACTCCGTCGCCACCGGCACCACGCGCCGCGTCAGCATCAACACGCCCAACTTCTCCAGCACCACCGCCTTCCAGGGCAACAACAACGCCTTCGCCGGCACCCCCTCAAACACGCTCGCCGGCGGCAGCGTGAAGGTCGCCTTCGACTCCACCGCCA
>JAUXUZ010000352.1 GCA_030680655.1 Phycisphaerales bacterium | reverse complement strand
GAGAGCGAGCGCGAGGGGCGCGTTGCGCTGCGGACGGTGCAAGGGGTTGTCGAGCAGGCTGTGCGGGGCGTGTGCCGCGAGCGAGTAGAACTGATCGGTGCATCGCGGACCGACAGCGGCGTGCACGCGCGCGGGCAGGTCGCCGCGTTCAGCACGATCCCCGACGGCATGGGGACGGGCTGGCCGAGCGAGCGCGGCGCGGACCGGTTGATGGCGGCGGTGAACAGCCGGCTGCCCGACGATGTGACGGTGCTTGCAGCGTCGGAAGTCGCCATCGGTTTCAACCCGATCGGCGATGCGGCCCGCAAGATGTACTCGTACACGTTCTGTGTCGGGCCGGTGAGGCCGATCTGGACACGGCGGACGGTGAACTGGCTGGCACGCGGGACGCTTGACGTGGCCGCGATGAACGAGGCGGGCGCGGCGCTGGTGGGTGAGCACGACTTTGCAGCGTTCGCGGCGGCGGGGCACGGGCGGCTGTCGACGGTGCGGACGGTCTACTCGCTCGGGGTGAGCGAGTTGGAGCGCTCCGCCGACGGCAACGCGGTGGTGCGCATGGAGATAGTGGGGAACGGGTTCCTGTGGAAAATGGTGCGGATCATCGCGGGGACGCTGATGCACGTGGGGCTGAACCAGAAGTCAGCCGGCATGGTCAAAGAGGCGCTGACGAGTCTCGACCGGTCGAAGGCGGGGATCACCGCGCCGCCGCAGGGGCTCTGCCTGGAGCGCATCTGGTATCCGGAGTGAGGTGGCGGAGTTGGTGGGCGCGACACGCCGTCGGCAGTGGTTGCGGCGAACCCGCGCCGGCGGGCCGGCGGCAGCGCGGGGACGAGTCGGTTCGGCTATCTTGTGCCCGTGCGCATCCTCCATATCTCAACCCGGTTGATCCTCGGCGGCTCGCAGGAGAACACGGTGCTCTCCTGCGAGGGGCAGGCACGCCTGGGGCACGATGTGCACCTTGCGTACGGGCCGATCTACGGGCCGGAAGGGTCGCTGCTGGAGCGTGTGGAGAAGTTCCAGACCGGCGACGGTCGCGTGATCACGCGCCACGTGGTGCCGTCGCTGGTGCGGGCCGTGCACCCGTGGCACGACTGGCGGTGCTGGGGGCAATTGCGGCGGCTGATCGACCAGATCAAGCCTGACATCGTGCACACCCACAGCAGCAAGGCGGGAGTGATCGGGAGAGGTGCAGCATGGAGTGTGCTCAAGCGTGGCGGCCAGCCGATGGGTGTGTTGCACACGATCCACGGGCCACCGTTCTATGACGGGCAGAACCCGCTGGTGCGAGGCCTGTACGTTGCCAGCGAGCGGTGGGCGGCGCGGCGCTGCCACCTGATCCTGAGCGTTGCCAACGCGATGACGAGCAAGTACTTGGCGGAAGGGATCGGCCAACCCGAGCAGTATCAGACCGTCTACAGCGGGATGGAAGTTGAGCGTTATGCGCACGACGATGTCGACGGAGCAGCGCGGCGGGCGGCGCGGCGAGAGGCGGGGCTGAACGACGGCGACTTTGTGATCGGAACCGTCGCCCGGCTCAGTGCACAGAAGGGGCACGACGACCTGCTCGATGCGCTCGGGGATGAACTCAAGAAGCGCCCCAACTGGAAGCTGCTGTGGGTGGGAGACGGGTGGTTGAAGGAGAAGCTGTACAAGCGGCTCGACGGCATGGGCGTGCGCGGGCAGGTGGTGACGACGGGGCTTGTGCCGAGTGAGCGGGTGCCGTTCTTCATCCGCGCGATGGATGTGCTGGCGCACCCGAGTTACCGCGAGGGCCTGCCGCGGACGGTGCCCCAGGCGCTGCTTGGCCGGGTGTGCCCGGTGGCGTACGACGTAGACGGCACGGGTGAGGCGTGCATCGAGGGGCAGACGGGCAAGTTGGTGCGGCTTGGCGATCGGGGCGGCATGCGCGACGCGGTAGTGTGGCTGCACGACCACCCGGCGGAGCGGGCGGTGATGGCGCAGCGCGGCCGGGAGATGTGCCTCAACCGCTTCAGCGCGCAGGCGATGGTGTCGGAGCTTGAGCGAGTGTACGAACGGGCGTTGCGGACGGCGCGCGGCGGCTAGTTCGGCACGACGGCGTACTTGTTGAGGCGCTCAGCACCGTCAACGTCCACCAGCAGCACGCGGATCCTGCGCCCGGCCAGGGCTTCTGCGCCGTTGTTGAGGATGAAGCGCCGGACCGCCGTTTCGCCCGGGGCGAGATCGACAATCGGCTGGCTCTGCGTGGCGAAGCCCGTCGCGTGCGACGAGAGCTGGAGCGTGCGCGTGAGCCGGCCGCTGTTGGTGACGGTGGTGGTGATGACGACGTTGGGCCCGTCCTCTCGGGGACCGAGGTTGGCCGTGACGTTGAGGTCAAGGTCCTCGAGCCCGACCGTGATCGACTTGGCGATGCGCATGGGTGGGTACGGCCGGTCGGCGCTGAGGCGCACGAGCAGTTGGATCGGCTTCTGTCCGCCCTCTTCAACCGACGAGAAAATGAACGAGAACGGGAGGCGGGCGGTCTGGCCCGGCGCGATCGAGAAGGCCATGGGCGTGCTGGGAGCGAACGACCAGTCGCGCTGCGACCGGGAGCCGGATTCGGGCGGGATGAGCTGGATATCGCCGGTGATGCGCGTAGACCAGGGGTTCTTGAGCAGGATCTCGCAGTCGTGCGTCGCGATCACGGCTGGGATGAACGACGGCGCGATCCTGACTTCTGAGATGAACTTCACCAGGTGCGCATCGATCCCCTCGACGATCACGGGCGTTCCGGTCACAGGGATGACGTGCCGGCCGGTGCCCGGCTCGGCCGCGATCGGGGTTCGGTTGCCGAACAGGTCGATGAGCGTGAGCGTGCCGCCGCCGAAGTACCCGCTGATTGTGTCGGTGGCGTCGTCGCCCGCATCGGTCCAGGCGATCAGCCCGCCGAAACCGATCGAGAGGCTGCCGATCGCCGGCCCGCCCTCTTCGGGCGCGATGATCAGCCCGTGCACGTGCGGCCCGGCGGGCACCTCACCCGCGACGCGCCGACCACGCATCGCCCGGTTGAGCGTGGTGATCGCCGCGATCGTCGCGCGCGGAACGAGGCTTGTTGGATCGGAGACCGCCGGGTCCCAGGGGTCGAGCAGGCCGATGCGTGGGCGCGAGTGACCGGAGCTGGTCGGTTGGCTGGCCGCCCAGAGCAGCACGGCCCGCTGGGCCCAGTCGTTCATCTCCGCCCGCACGCCGAACTGGCTGGGAGGGAGCGTCTCTGGAACGATGGTGAGGTCGAGCCCCTCGTCGCGGATCGGCTGCATCGTCGCCACCGCTCTGTTGATCTCGGTGGCGGCGAACGACGACGGGAAGAGCAGCGTGACGGCGTTGAACGGCCTGGCCTTGCCGCCGGTGCCGAGCCACTGGTGATCGGCGCGCCAGGGAAGAACCAGGCGCGGGTTGGGTGAGAACTTGTGAATCCCCGCGCGAAGGGCGGACATCATGGCGAGCAGGCGTGCGTCGTCGCCGGGCCGGACGGCGCCGAGAGAGCCGATCTGCCAGCTCCCGACGCGGGGACCGACGGCACCGAATCGGTCCATCAGCACGTTCAGCCACTCGTTGGGCGTGATGGCACCGAGCGCCAGCACGTCGGCGGGCTCCAGGCGCAGCCGGTCGGCCATCGCGGTAGGGATGGCGTTGATGCCGACGGCCAGCTCGGCGGAGCCTGTCGTCGTTGAAGCGAAGAGTTCCTCGAGCGGGGAGCGGGTGACGCCGGGGAGCGGATCGTCGAGCGACCCGGGAACGGTCAGGCGAGAAACGCCCGTCACGGCGGCCAGTTCGTGCGCCACCTGCAGTTGCCGCTGCGTCGGGTTCTCAGCGAGCAGCGCGAAGGGGCTTACGGCCAGGCCCGCGCGGTCGCCAGACGGCGCCCCGTCCTCGCGGCCGTCGTCGCCCAGCCAGAGGATGGTGGTCTCGGCCAGCTGCCCGCTGTCGGCGTTGAAGTTGTTCACCCGCGTGAGGTTCATGCTCACCGAGTACCAGCCGTAGCGGGGCAGGCGGGGAACGAGGCGCTCCTTCGAGCCGCCGCGCCCCAGCGCGATCTCCTGGCGATCGACCACGGCGTCGTTGATGTCCTTGGTCACGATCTCTGCGTGGAGGTCCTCACCTGTCAGGTCGCGGATCTGCGCAGAAAGCTCGGGCTTGCTTGCCCCGATGAACACGTTGCCCGGTGCGGTGCTGGTCAGGCGCACGCGTGGGAGCTGGATAACGGCGATGTCGTCGAAGTACGCAGCGCCGGAGAGGTCCTCGGGGCGCGGGATGAACTGCTCGGCGACCCGCGAGACGGGGAACTGGTCCGGCTGGAGCAGAAGCAGGTCGATGCGGAGCGAGCGGGCACCCACGAACGGACCGTGGAGCGTGATCGCAACCGGCGTCCAGCCGTCGGGTGATTGGATTGCCTTCGATCGCGCGACGGCCCCGGGGATCGGGTCGCCGTTGTTGTCGAGGATCGCGGCCTCGATGAGAGCGCCCGCGTGCTGCAGGCCGTCGGTCCGGATCGCGCCGGAGACGCGGTATTCGGCGTCGGGGAAGACCTGAATCAGGCCCGACGCGAGACGCAGCGATGTGCTGCCGCCCCGCGTGGGGAGCTTGACCGACCACTTGCCCGAGCGCGCGAACTGGGTGTCGAAGGCCGCCTGATTCCAGCGCGGGAACCCGCTGCGCCTGCGCGACTCGGTGTCCTGTGCGCGGTACCAGTTGCGCGGCACATCTTCCGGGTTGAACGACTCTTCTTCAAAGTCAAAGACGCTCACCTGGCGCCCCGCGAACGAAGGACGGTCGATGCCCGGAGTGGCCGCAATGCCCTCCGAGCCAGCGTCGCTGTTGCCGGGAGTCGTGCGGTGCTCGATGGGGAAGACCAGCGGCGGTCCGGTCAGTTCAATCGGGGTCGTAAGCGGCGGCGCCGGTTGCCCCGGTGCGCTCGGAACGATCGCGCGGGCGCTCGGAGCCGCCGCGGGCTGGGCGTGCAGCGGGAGCGAGACGCAGAGAGCCGCGCCGATGACGGCGGCGACATGAACGAGGGGCCGCATGGATGGGATATCGGTCTTCGCCGGGCACGGATCAAGGCGGACCGCGGGTTATCGGGGCAGAATCTTCGCCCTCAGATCCGGGCCGTGGACAGGCGGTGGAAGTGACGGCCCGCAAAGGCCAGCACGCCGCAGGCGGCCAGCAAGAAAGTGCCCAGTGAGATGTTCCAGAGAAGGAAAAACCCAGACCGGCTCAAGGTGAGCGGGCCAATCTCGTAGCGGCTGTTCCCCTCGCATAGCCCGACGACCGCTGCGCCGTAGCTCATCGCCGGGTTGCTGAAGAAGAAGTACCCGAACGCATCGTCGCCGCCTCCTCCTCTTGTCAGCAGCGCGACCACGAGCCCGAAAAGGATGGGCCCAAGCAGCCACAGCGTCAGGGCCAGCGAGAGGTTGAGCGTGCTGGCCACAGCGCTCTTGCGCGAGCAGAGGCTGAAGAAGACGCCCGTGCACGAGAGGAACGCCGCGAACACGGCAAAGTGCGCGAACGTCAGCGCGAGCACCGTCGCCGGCGCGATGCCGCGGGCGATGCAGACGATCAGGTGGAGCGTGACAAAGAGGAACGGCGGCCACAACCTCCGCAGCGCCCCGGCAACCTTGGGGAGGAGGATCTGGTGCGTCCGCAGGGGCGTCGTCAAGAGCGTGGCCCACGTCCGCGCCTCAAGCTCGGTCGTGATCGAGCCCGCGGGCACGGCGGCGGCGGAGAGGAGCAGCAGCATCAGGGCACCGATGGCGGGCACGAGCACGACGGCGATGGTCTCGTACCGCATCGCGTTCATGGTCGTGGCGTGGATCGTGCCGACGGCCACAACAACGGCGGCGATGCCGAGCCAGCGCTTCCAGGTGGACCCAAACAGCGGCTGCCTGAGCTCGCGCCACAAAACGGGGTTGCCGGTGACTGTTCGAGACGTTGCGCCCGGGTCGGTGGCGTCGTGCCCGGTCAACGCTTCGGCGGTCGCGCCGCCGCGGAGGGCCTTTCTACGCTGCCGCCGGGAGGGTTGGCGGACGAGTTCAACCCGGTCGGTGGCGATCAGGCGGGCGAGCTGAAAGCGGGCCGCCAGCAGAGCCCCGACAGCGACGGTGAGGGTGGTGGCGCAGTTGATCGCGGCGGCTTCTTCGAGCGAGAAGCCGATGCCGGGGCCGCCGCCGCCG
>JAUXUZ010000347.1 GCA_030680655.1 Phycisphaerales bacterium | reverse complement strand
GGCCTTGGAACGGACGCGACTCAGCTTGCGGATGAGTGGGGGGCTGGTCTCGGGCTCTCCGCGCGGCCGAAGAGCCCCAAGCTTGAGCGCCGTGCGGCGGGCGGCGCACGCGACAAAAACCGGAAGTCCGATCGCGCGGGCCGAAGGGCCTACCCCAATTCCTCTGAACGCGCCGGTGCCTTCAAGACCCCGGCGCGGGCTGTGCTTTAAGGAGTGGAGCGCACGAGAGCCGGAAGTCGGGGTGGCGACGCGCGCGTCAGCCCGCTTGAACCCCGGAGGGCTTCGATGACGTAGCCGGGCGGTAAGCAGGCCCCGAGGGCCGCGCCACCCCCGGAACGCGGAAGTCGAATCGTCCCTTCCTCAGCCCCGCAGCGTGCAGGCCGAAGGCCGGACCAGAGCTGTCAACAAAGGCGGAGTTTGTGTTACAATGACAAGTTGTTCGGCTGGCGTCTGCGCGTACTGAAACCTCCGCTGGGAGCGTCTGATGATCCTGCACGTTGTTCTGTCGGTGCTGCTTGGCGTGGTGCAGACGGTTGCTCAGCCGCCTGTCGCGCCGCCCGCTGCGCCGCCTGCTGTGCCGCCTGCAGCGCCGAGTGCCCCCGCTGCACCGGAGGTGAAACCCGCTGAGCCTGCGCCCGCTGAACCTGCGGGCGCGAAGCCCGCGGCCTCGGCTGTGCTTGATCTGCTTGAGCCTGTGAGCCGCAGGGCCGTAGAGAAGCACGCGGCGAACTTCATCGTCACGCAGGATGGCACCTACTGGGACCGCCAGCTGTGGCTTGAGCGGCAGGAGTTGCGTGATCGGCTGAAGAAGTCGTCGCTGCTGCCGCCGACGCCGACCAATCACCAGCGTGCCCTGGGCGTCTCGAAGGATGCGCCGTCGGACCCGTACGACCACATTGACGGCATCGAGTGGAAGGAGTGGAAGATCGTGTCCGGCGAGGTGAAGAAGGGGTACCGCTACCGCGCCGATCACACCAACCCGCCGCTGTGGCGGGCGGTGGGAGGGAAGGCGTGCATCACCGCGGTGGAACTCGACGATGCACGCAACGCTCACCGCAAGAAGTTGTCCGTTGCGGAACAGGGAGCGGCAGCCAAGGACGCCCCCGTCGCGCCCTTCCGTGAGGTGGTGACCGCGGAGGAGTTGGCTCAGGCGATCAAGGACGGGAAAGCCGAGCTGTCGGAGTTTCGGTGGACGAAGCGGGTGATCGAGAAGTCGAAGATCGAGCGGCGGGATGCGAAAGGGTTGGTGACGCAAAGTGCCGCGCCGGAAGACGCTGAGTATTCGTGGTTCCGGACGGAAGTGCCGGTGCGGTGGCTGAAGGAGAAGCCGGCCGCGCCTGGCGATGGCAAGCGTGAGGTGGAGGGAAAGTAGGGGCAGGCAGCACCGACGGATGTGGCCTTGCCCACTAATTTCGGACAGTGCTTTTGAGGATCAGATCTTAGCGTTGAGGG
>JAUXUZ010000345.1 GCA_030680655.1 Phycisphaerales bacterium | reverse complement strand
ACGTTCAGCTCGCGGATCCATCTCCCGCCGGCTCCACGTTGCTGGTGGTCAAAGGGCCGACAACCGGGTCGTACTGCGGCTCACTGGGTTCTATCACGTCGACCACGGGGCGTCCGCTGAACTTGCAATTGTCTGTCGGCGGCGACCTGACGGGGACCGTTCGAGGAGACTCTGCCACGTTTATCGACGTAACTCGCACGCTCTCCGGGACGCTCCACATCGATCACGGGGCGGTCATCGGAACCAGCAGCTTCCCTCTCTGGTCGTTCGACGTCTTCTACGGGGCCGTCGCGTGAGTTCGGCACCAACCACGTTAAGAGCCAGTTTCGGTACACCGGCGCAAACACTTCGAACGTCCGGGGCTTTACCGCAGGCGGCGCGCCATTCGGCTTGATGATCTATGACTCTTATCCGATCGGTAGGGTCGGCTTCGATGCGCCCGCGGTTGACCTTACCACCTTCCTTGACGGAACGACGCCGATCCGCTTGCGCTACAACGGGCCCGTCACGCTCCCCAGCGGGGGCGGAGGCTTGATCATCGAGGAAAACACCCAGACCGGCTGGGTCGATGCCACGGCGAAGTTCACTGTTGAACTGGGCGGCTCCCAGCCCACCCGCGAGATCGTGCTGAAACCCGCGCACTGCACGGGGTTCCAAGGGGTCACCAACCGCTTCCGCGTGCGGTACGGCGCCAGCACGGTACCCCGTCCGCTCTGCGACAAGCTCCTGACAACGAGCGCTGTGACGGTGTTTGAGCGCGAGGAATACGGTACTGCCTCGCAGACCGGCAGCGCCACGCCTATTCAATTTACGTTCCGTTTCGTGGGCTGCAACGACGCCGACGTGGGCCAGCAGGGCGGGATACCCGGACCCGACTGCACGCTGAACAACAACGATTTCATCGTGTTCATCGACATGTTCTTCAACCACGATCCGGCCGCCGACATCGGGCAGCAGGGTGGCCTGAACGGCGCTGACGGCAACTGGGATAACAATGACTTCGTCGTCTTCATCGACATTTTCTTCAGCGGCGGGTGCGAAGGGTGCAGCGGTCCCCTGCCCTCGTGCTTCGGAGAAGGTTCCGGTGGCGGCGGGTACGTTCCTCCCAAGGAAGACGAGGGCGAGGGCGAGAACCTCATGTTCGGGGCGCCCGCAGACCCGGCCGCAGCGCTCCGCGCTGCGATCCAGCAACTGATTGACACAACACCGGCGGGTGCCCGCCGCGACCAGCTTATCGATTTCCTCAACTCGCTCCCCCCGCCGCCGTCGGGCAACGACGATCACTGACCAATACCCAACGTGGCTGCGGGGTAATCGCCATCGGTACCCACCTTCACATGCGCCATGCTCAAGGCTGAGCATTGGCCAATACGCAAGACGCCCGGTCGGACGAATCCGCCGGGCGTGGGGGTAGCCTTGTGGGCACTTTCGAGCGGGCCTGGGGGCCGCTCCGGAACGAGCAGGAGAGAGAGGGCGCTACGGTTCCGGATCGGCTCGTGGGCCGTTGAAACTGGGGGCGGGTCGGTTCAGCACATCGCGGCGAAGCTGAGGATGAAGAGGATGATGACGCGCTGCTGGTTCGGGCTGATCTGGAGGAGCTGTGACATGCGAGGACTCCGTTCTTTGGTTGTTGCGGCCACCGACAAAGCAAGAGGTGCAGCGCGCATGCCAGCCACGCCCACGCACAGCCAACCGCCGATCCAAGCCCACCAGCGGGGTACGGGGTCCGAAAAACGCAGGAGTCACCTGTACAGCGTTGCAGCGCTGCGACACACCCTCGCCGCAGGGTGTTGCCTCTGGGCAACAGCCGCCTGCGCGACCGCGGCCACCTATGGAGCGTTCTCGGACGCTCCCGGCAGCATTGCGGTGATGGCGGAAGCGAGCCAGCCCGGCACCGCCGAGACGCTGAGGGCGTTCGGCGCCGTCGAGCGGTTCATCCGCGGCACCTCCGACACGGTCGATGCAACCGAGCTCCCGGCGGTCTACGGATGCTCGGTGGTGGTCCGCCTCGCCGGCGAGATCGTCGGTCGGGGTTCCGCGATCGGCGGGCCCGGAGCGGTCCCAGCCACAGGCCGGATCGCCGAAGCGGCCAAGGCC
>JAUXUZ010000338.1 GCA_030680655.1 Phycisphaerales bacterium | reverse complement strand
CGCCTTGGGGACGGCCGACTCTTCGCCTTCCTTCTCGTAGTTGGCGCGGGGGACAACGCCGAGCTCCTTGGGCCCAAACTCGATGAAGATGTCGGTGGGGCCGACGGAGACCACCTTGCCCTTGCGGAGCTCGCGGCCGCTCTCAACCTTGCGCGGGCCGCGGAGCGTGGCGGGGGCCGGGCGGCCGACCTGCTGCGGGCGCTTGCGCGGCGGTGTGGCGGTGGTGCCCACCGCGTCGCCGGCCTCGGACATCATCGCTTCGATCTCGGCGTCGAGTGAGGGGTCACCCAGCGCGCCACCCTTGGCCTCTTCGTTCACGCCGCGCAGCACGCTCATGGTGTCGGGCACCTCAGCGCGGCCCGACTCAGGGCCGGCGGGCTTCTTGCCGAAGCCGCCGCCGCGGGGGCGGTCGCCGCGGTCACCACCACGGTCACCGCCGCGGCCACCGGGCCCACCGGGGCCAGCGCGGACCGGCGCACCCTCTTCGTTCACCACCTCAGCGCGGCCGATCTTCGGAAGCCCCTTCATGTTGGGCATCTTGGTCGCGGGGACGGGCGCTGGAGCGGCGGCGTCGGCCGGCGCGGGCGTTGAACCCTCCGCAGCGGGCTGACCCTCGGTCTGCTGCGCATCGGGCGCGGCGTTGACGGGGGTCTCGGGGGAGGGAGTGGACGCGGGGGTGTTCGATTCCATGGTCAGTTCACTCAAACAACTCACACTGGTCCACCGGCCAAGGCCCGAGCATCGGGTCTTACCGCGCCCTGTGAAGGGTGATGAGGTGGGTGAGGGTCACCTCGTCCGCGGCCGCAAACTGCGACAAGTGGGAGGGAAGTCTACGCCGCGGGGGCGGGATCACCAAGCCCGATAAACACCGAACACCGGGCCGAACCGTGCCACACCTTCGCCGCGCAGCGGCTAGGTGTGGCGGGCTATGCCGCGATTTCGCTAGATGCGCTTTTTTCCCGCATCAACTGGCGTTTCTTCCGCTCCGACTGCTTCGCCTTCGCCGCCAGCCAGGGAGGGCCATACTTGAACAGCCAGACGTGGAACAGACCCATTCCCAAAAGCAGGGCCGCCACCTGCCAGGCGCTCAAGGCGTTGGGGTCACGCTCGGGGCGCGGCAGCACAAGGGTGAGCGTGATCGCGCAGACCAGAGCAACGCCGCCATACCAGGCGCATCGAATGTAGCTGCGCCGCCGGCTCGCTCGATCGGCCTCCTCGCTGTCCATCCACACCGAGAACGGCACCGGCGGCCACTCGATCTGCAGCATCTGCTCCGGGAACCAGAGTCGTACGACACTTTGCGCGAAAGACTGGTGCCGCACGATCGACGATCGGTCGAATTGCCGGCCCGCCCACGGCCCGTCCAGTGGCGTGACCGAGGTGGCGGTCAGGCGGTACGCGGTGCAGGACCGGCGCGCGATCCGGCGCATCCACCAGAGGAAGGGAGCGCCCAACAGGAGCGGCATGGCGACCATCACCGACTTGAGCGGGAGGTCGTACCACTCCAGTCGCGACGGATCGGTGGCGAAGTGCTCCGCGAGCATCATCCACAGGCCGGTGATCCCCAGCGCTGCCATGATCGCACTGATCACGGTCAAGCCGATCAAGTCGACCTTGCGCGGTGGGTGGCGCACGACCGTGTCGAGGTCTCCGGCGGCGAGCCGGCGCTTGAAGAGTCGCTTGCGTGCACGGCGGAACGTGCCCTGGGTCCCGTGGGCGAGGGTGACGTTCACGGTGCGGCCGCCGCTCTGCACGCGAGCGCCGGTCGCATCCAGCAACGGCCAACCCGGGACACCGCCGCCGATCGCGGCGATGCCGTCGAACGGCAGGCGCTTGCCCTGCCACTCCGGCGGGTTCCGCCGGTCGTGCAGGACCACCAGCCCCCAGAGCCTGGGTTCGGCGTGCAGCCGCAACGGCAACTTCGGAAACATCCCCACACCCCGCTCCTTTCAGAACTTCGAGCCGGCAAACTCGCCCGCGCCGGTGCGCTGGGTCTTGCACGCCTCGATGATCCGTTCGGCGGTTCGCACGTTCGCCAGGCCTGCCGAGGCATCGATCTCCGGACGGCGGCCCTCGCGAACGGCCGCGAGGAACGCGCGGATCTCTTCGACGATCGGCTCACCCTCGTCGACCTTGAGCTCTTCGATCGCGACGAGTTCGTGCCACTTGAGGTTGGAGAGGTCGGCCCCCTGGCGGAGGAGGTTGCGCAGCTCGACCATCTGGTTCTCGTTGGCGACCTTGCGGATCACGGTGCCGGTCTTGGCGCCGTAGTCGATCTTGACGTAGGCGTTCTCGCCGGTTATGCGCGTGACCCGCTCGGTCTTGAGGGCCAGGCGCGAGCAGGTGATGTTGGCGACGCAGTTGGGGTTCTTCCACGTGAGGCGCGCGTTGCAGATGTCCTCGTGCTCGGTGATGACGGGCACGCCCGAGGCCTGGACCTCGTCGGGCTCACGCCCGCCCATGAGCATCAGCACCACGTCGAGGTCGTGGATCATCATGTCCATGACCACCGAGACGTCAACGGAGCGGAAGGTCATCGGGCTGACGCGCGACACCTCGATGAAGCGCGGCACGATCTCGTCGCCGCTCTTGGTCTCGCGCTTGAGGGCCCGCATGATCGGGTTGAACCGCTCGATGTGACCGACCATCAGCACGCTGCCGTGCTTCTCGGCGACGGCCTTGATCTTCTCCGCCTCCGCCACGTCGCCCGCCAGCGGCTTCTCGATCAGGCAGGCGATGCCCGCGGCCAGCAGCGGCTCGGCCGCGGCGAAGTGGAAGGTGGTGGGGGTGGCGATGCTGACGACATCAACGCCCGCCTCGATCAGGCTCTGCACGTTGTAGAACGGCTTGCAGCTGTGCTGCTCGGCGAGGGCCTCGGCGCGCTCGGGGTTGGCGTCAACCACGCCGACGAGCTGCGTCTCGGGGAGCTGCGCGTAGACGCGGGCGTGGTGGCGGCCCATGCGGCCGACGCCGACGACGCCAGCGCGGATCGGCGACTTGTCGCCCAGGGGTCTGATGGGAGGAGCGGAGTGGGTGCCGTTGCTGGATGAGGCCATAGCCGAAGGATATGGACCGACAACCGCCGGCATGCGGCCAGTCTGGCAGCAATACGGGGCGGCAGAGCGCGCAAAACGCACCGGCCCAGCCCCCGCCGGGGGCGGGCGCTGGGTTGTGGTTGTCTGCGGTTTGCTGAGGGCTTACTTGCTCGCGGACTCGATCGCACTGGAGTAGGCGGCTTCCTGCTGCACCCCCACGAACTTCTGGACCACCTGCCCCTTGTTGAAGAGGATGACGGTGGGGATGGCGTTGATGCCGTACTTCACCGCGGTCTGCTGGGCGTGATCGGTGTTCATCTTGCCGACCTTCGCCTTGCCGGCGAACTTGTCAGCGACCTTCTCGATCGTCGGCCCCAAGGCCCGGCACGGAGCGCACCACTCGGCCCAGAAGTCCACCAGCACCGGCTGGTCGCTGGAGAGGACCTCCTGCTGGAAGTTGGCGTCGGTAAACTCCTTAACGTTGGCGCTGGCCATTTGGTGCTCCTGATCGGTTGGTGCGCCCGCCCTGCGGAGCGCGAATACGCCCCATGCTACGCCGCAGAGGAGCAAGAGTGCGGCGACATCCCGCAGCCACAGGGGGTACCGAGGGGTTCTGGTCGTCAATTGGGGGTCCTCCCTTTGCTTCCGGCAGTCGGCCCAATCCCGAACGCGGCGGCGTGCTCTTTCACATCGTGAACGCGGAACAGCCGGGCGCCGGCCTCCCGGTGCCCCTGGGAAAGCGCAACGGTCGCGTCAATGCGCTGCGCGGGGGGCGTTTCGTCGGGAAGCCCGGCGGCTCGGGCTGCGAAGCTCTTGCGGCTGAGGCCGCTCATCACTGGACGGCCAAGCGCGACAAGCTCCTCTGTTCTACGCACCAATTCGAGGTTCTGTTCGACCGTTTTGCCGAAGCCCAGGCCGGGATCGAGGACGATCGACTCCCAGGCGATCCCAGCGGCGACGGCACGGGCGGCCATCTGCTCAAGCCGGTGTTTGACGAGCACCACGATGTCGATAGCGGTGCCGTGGGGGGGCGTGCGTTCGCCTGGTTTCCCGTACGACGTTGAGTAGCTGTCAAGCTCGGGCGACGTGCCGCGGTGCATGAGAATGATGCCGCAGGCGCGTGCGGCGGCCAGCGGCAGCATGGCGGGGTCTTCCTCTCCGCCCGAGACGTCGTTGATCGCGTCGGCGCCGGCGTCAAGCGCAGCGCGGGCGACCTCGGCGCGGGTGGTGTCGATGGAGATGGTGGCGTTCGGGCCGACCACGCGGCGTACGGCCTCGATCACCGGCACGACCCGGCGGGTCTGCTCATCGGCTCTGATGCGCTGGGCGCCGGGGCGAGTGCTCTCGCCGCCGATGTCGACGCCGAAGGCGCCCGCGGCCAGCATCCGCTCGGCCTGGGCGACCGCTGCGTCAAGGGCCGACCACCGGCCCCCGTCGGAGAACGAGTCGGGCGTGACGTTAAGGATGCCGAGGATCTGCGGCTCAGCGCCCGGCGAAAGATCGAGCGACGAAGTGGGGGTGATGCGCCAGATGGTCATGCGTGCCGTGGCCCCCTAGGTTGCTCAGGGTTTCGTATCGCTGGGTGGCGGGGGAGGAGCAATGCCCGAGCTCCCCTTGAACCCGTCGTAGCGGATGAAATCGTCGACCTCCTTGTCGGTCGGCTCGCTCGCGGCCCAGGCGCTCGCGTAGTACGCCCCCAGCGCTGCCCCGCCGTCGTTGAGGCTCATGATGATAAACGCCTTCCCTTCCGGTCCGAAGAGCTTGCCGCTCTTCTCAAGTTCGTACAGGGGCACGACGCGCTCGTGGATGCGCTGCAGGTAGCTGATCGTGTAACCCCAGGACGAGGCCGCGTCCTTGGCGTTCATGGCCTGCTCGGGCGGAGGGCCCGCCGGCTTCTCGACCTGCGCCGCCTTGCACGCGGCGTAGTCGATATCAAACTTCCGGATGAGCCCGCCATCGATCAGCGCGTGGAAGCCGTAGTCGGTCGTGAACCCTTCGGGGTTAGGCGTGCCGGCGGCCCAGCCGTGGTGGTGCTTGGTCGTGTGCAGCGGCTGCGCGGTGTCGCCGGCGAAGTGGGCCAGCACGCCCATCGTGCTCAGGATGTTCGCCTCGGCCATCTTAATCTGCGCGTCGCGGTCAGGGTCGCTCAGCTTCTTGAGCATCCGCCAGGTCTTGAACTGGTTGGTCAGACGGGCCTGCTGTTCGCAGATCGCGTAGACGGCAAAGCCGGGGAACTCCTGCTGGCCGGTGGGGTCTCTCCTCTCGACGTACGGCTTCGAGGTGCCGCTCTTACCGTTGGGCCACTTTGCGCGGGCGAGGGTGATCTCGCGCACAAAGCGGTAGCGCAGCATCGGAAGGGTCTGCAGCGTCATGCCGTACTCCTCGAGGTCTTCGACGTCGAAGTAGTGGTCCATGTAGGTGCCGTTCATGAGGAACGGGTTCTTCTCGCCGCGCCAGCGGTCGGGCTCGGCGGCGTTCCACGTCACGGCGTCGCGCGTTGCCTGCTCCTTCAGAAAGGGAGGAGCATCAGCGGGGAGCGCATCGAGTGCGAGCCACGCGACGGTGCGGTGACCCGACGCGTCCCAGGCGGAGGCCGTGCCTGCGGCGAGGGCGACCACGGCGATTGAGAGGTGTGTGACCAGCGTGTGGCGGTGCATGCGGGAAGGATACCGGGTTGCCCGGAGCGACCGTTTCAGAAACACGGCGGCGATCAGGCGGGAAGCAGCCGGCGGGTTGACGGGCTTCGAGCGCGCTACTTGGGCCGTGCGGGTGGCCTCAGGCGGTTGTCCGGCCACCCGTATTCTGCCTGGATCGCGCGGCCGATTTCTCCGAGGATCGCCCCTC
>JAUXUZ010000329.1 GCA_030680655.1 Phycisphaerales bacterium | reverse complement strand
CCGTCTGCTCAACGTCGGCTGGCTGCGGCAGGAGGCCGTGCGCGTCCACCTGCTCGAGCCGTCGATCCGAGGGCACAGCGAAGGGGCCCTGAACGCGGTGGTTGTGGAGGTGCGCGAGCAGATGATGCGGGCGGGCGCCGGCGTCGGGGGGCGTGCGGCGGGCAAGGGGATCGGGAGCGAGAGCGACCGCGAGCTGGTGCGCCGCGCCCTGGCGGTGATCCGCGAGATCGCCCGGCGCGAGACGGGCGAGGAGGCGTACATCGTGCAGCTGATGGGCGCGCTGGCGATGTACCACGGCGCGGTGGTGGAGATGCTCACCGGCGAGGGGAAGACGCTCACCGGCAGCGTGGCTGCGCCGCTGATCGCCTGGCGCCGCCGGCGGCTGCACGTGTTCACGGTGAACGACTACCTGGCGTCGCGTGATGCCGAGAGCCGCGCCGAGATCTACCGGCGCTGCCTGCTCGACTGCGGCGCGATCGTGCAGGAGCAGGAGCCGGCCGAGCGAGCGGAGGTCTACCAAAAGGCGATCGTCTACGGCACGCCCAAGCAGATGACCGCCGACTACCTGCGCGACCAGATCAAGCTCGGCGAGACGGCCAGCGCGTGGCAGGGGCGCGGCCTCGTCGCCATCGGTCAGGGCTCGCTGGTGGGCGGCGGCAGCGGGCCGATCGTGCCCGGCCTTTCGGCCTGCATGGTCGACGAGGCCGACGCGGTGCTCGTTGACGAAGGCGTCGTGCCGCTCATCATCGCGCAGGCGCGTCGCGGCGACGAGATGGCGCTGGTCTACAAAGACGCCGCGCGTATCGCGTCACTGATGGTGCACAAAGACGACTACACCATAGAGCTGCTCCGCAAGCGGGCCCTGCTGACCGAGAAGGGGCGCAGGCGCATGGCCGGGCTGTGCGAGGCGCTGACCGACGCCGTCTGGCGGGCGCCGCGCCGCGCCGAGGAGCTGGTCAAGCAGGCGCTGGTGGCCCGGCACTGCTACCTGCACGGGCAGCAGTACCACGTTGTCGAGGGGCGGGTGGTGATCGTTGACGAGTACACCGGGCGCTTCATGCCCGACCGCTCGTGGGAGCACGGCCTGCACCAGGCCGTAGAGGCGAAGGAAGGACTCGACGTCACCGCCGACCGCGAGACGCTCGCGCGCCTGAGCTTCCAGCGGTTCTACCGCATGTACCCGTTCATGTGCGGCATGACCGGCACCGCGGCCGACGCGACGGTCGAGATCGAGCGCGTTTATCAGCGGCGGGTGGTACGTATCCCCACCAACCGGCCGATGGTCCGAACCGATCATCCCCCCCGGATCTTTAAAACAAGCGATGCGCGATGGGAAGTGGTTGTCGACGAGATCCGCACCCTCCACGCGTCGGGCCGCCCGGTGCTGGTCGGCACGCGGTCGATCGAGTCGAGCGAGAAGATGAGCGGCCTGCTCCAACGCCACGGGCTGGTGCACAAAGTCCTCAACGCCCTGCACGACAAGGAAGAGGCCGCGCTGGTGCGCAGCGCCGCCGAGGGTGGCCCGGGCGCCGCCATCCTGGTCGCCACCAACATGGCGGGGCGCGGCACCGACATCAAGCCCGACAAGGCGGCGATCAAGGCGGGCGGCCTGGCGGTGGTGCTGACGGAGATGCACGGCGCCGAGCGGATCGACCGCCAGTTTAAGGGGCGTGCGGGCCGGCAGGGAGACGTGGGGAGCAGCTCGGTCTTCCTGAGCCTGGAGGATGAGTTGCTGACGCTCTACACGCCGCGGACAGCGAAGGTGCTCAAGGGGATGGCGGTGGCGGGCGGCTCAGAACTGAGCGGCCGAGTGCTGTGGCTGGCCCAGCGGGCCTTCGCACGGGCCCAGCGCGTGGGACAGGGCCGTGCGCGTCGCGGGCGAGCCGATGTGCTCAAGCAAGACGACTGGATCGAGAAGCACCTGCCGGGGATTTGACTGGCCGATCGGCTGCGCCTTCGTCGCGGCGTGTGGTACGCTTGTGGCATGATCAAGTCCGCCGCTTCTTTCGTGCTGCTGCTGGCGTCGGTTGCGGTGCACTCCGCGCTTGCTCAGGCACCAGTCGCCGACCTGTTGAAAGACGTCAAAACCGTCGCCGCCCCCGGCAGCCCGGGCGTTGTGCTCTCGCTGAAGGAGACCATCTCGCCGGTGGTGCTCGGCGGGCTCGACAAGGGGACGTTCGGCCCGGTGATCGTCGCGGGCACGTGGGGCAAGGGGCGCATCGTCGCCTTCGGGCACTCGGGGTACATCGATAAGGACAACCTGAAGGCCGGCGATACTGCGCTGCTGATGGAACGGCTTGCGCGCTGGGCAGCGGGCGGCGAGGGGCAGAGTAAGCCGCTCCCCGCGGGAGTTGTCGACGGGGACATGACCGAGTGGCTGACCGCCAAGGCGTGGAACGCTTCGAAGCTCGACGGCGGCAAGCTCACCGAGCAAGGGCTCAACGGGTACCGGTTGCTGGTGCTCGGCGGGCGCGACGTCACTGAAGCGCAGAGTGACGCGCTCAGTGCCTGGATAAGAGGTGGCGGCGGGCTTCTGGTGGCGCAGACCGGCTGGGGGTGGCAGCAGATCAAGGGCGGCCCCGACATGCGCACCAACGCGCTGAACCGGCTGCTGCTTGACGCTGGCATCGCCTGGACCGATGAGATCATCGACAAGACGGCCAAGGGCGACGGCTTCGACGCCGCCACTTCGGCTGCGGGCCCGCTGACGCTCGACGCCGCGCTGGGTGTGCTGCTGGCGAGCGACGGCGAGAAGCCCTCGAAGGACAAGGCGACCGAGGCCGCGCGCCTCGCCCGGCTCAACCAGGCGTCGGCGATCGTCTCACGCGGCGTGCGCATCCTGCCCGAGACCGACCAGACAACACGCCCGCGCCTCGCCGCGCTGCTGGCCGCGCACGAGAAGGACCTGGTCCCGACCGAAAAGTCGCCGCTGGATGGAAAGCGGCCCCTTCTGCGCACGCTCATGGCGCTGCAGATGGACGCGATCAACGCCCTGCCGCCGGAGAAGGTCACCGCGCACCCCTCGGCCGCGGCCTTCCCGGGAGCGGTGGCCGCGGATGCCCCGCGCGTCGAGCGGACGGTCTCGATCGACACGCGCACCCCGCGCTGGCACAGCCTCGGGCTTTACGCGCCGGCGGGCGGGCTGATCAAGGTGACGGTGCCGCCGGGCGTCAAGGGCCTCTCGGCCCGCATCGGCAGCCACACCGACCGCCTCTGGCACCTTCCGGCGTGGAAGCGCGTCCCGCAGATCGCCATCGACAGGCCGCTCAAGCCGGGCGACAACACGCTCGCGTCGGCGTTCGGCGGCATCTTCTACATCGAAGTCGACAAGACGACCGACGCGGAGCCCGTGAGCGTGAGCGTTGCCGGGTGCGTCGAGGCACCCCTCTTTGTGCTCGGCAAGACCTCCGTCGTCGATTGGCAGAAGACCATCCGCAACGCCCCCGGTCCATGGGCGGAGCTTGCGATGCCCAGTGTGATCATCACCATCCCCAGCAGCGCCATCCGGGACCTCGACGACCCCACGGAGGTCTGCACCGCGTGGCAGAGCGTGCTCGA
>JAUXUZ010000310.1 GCA_030680655.1 Phycisphaerales bacterium | reverse complement strand
CCGAGCATCCCCAGGTGCGCGTGCGCTTCGCGCAGCGGCCGGCCACCGAGCGTCGAGCGATCATCAGCCATGCCGGCCCTCACCCTCACGGAGCAGCTCCTCGACAAACGCCAGGGCGGACGGGCCGCCGAGTCGCTCGGCCGCCCGCACCCGCATCACGGACGTGCGCGTGCGGACATCGATCCCACGTTGATCGATGCCCACCGCCGTCGGCTCGAAGACCTCGACTCCGAGCCGGGCAGAAACCGCGCGGGCGAGCTTCGCCCGATCGCCGTTGAGCGTGCGCAGCAGCGTCCCCTCGTTAGCGAGCGTGTTCACGAGCTCGATCTCCTCACCGTCAACGACCGCCCCACCCAGCCGCGCCCCCTGCGCAACCGCCACAGCAAACCGCGAGGTGCCGCGCCGACCGTGGTACGCCTCCCACCGGTCGAGCAGCCCTCCATACTGCGCGGCCCCTTCATCGCCCGACACCGCCCCGTCGCCTCCCTCGTCCAGCACCCGCACCTCAAGCTGAACCCCCAGCCCGTCGTCCCGCTCGTCGGGCACGTGCAGCACACCGTCTTCGGTACGCCCGTCCTTCATGAAACCGGGGGCCGGGAGCAGGATCACGCCGTGCCCGATCACGAATCCGACCCGCTCCAGGCGCTCGTGTACCTCCAGCACGCCCCGCCGCGCGTTGTTCCAAACACCCGCGTTGACTGCCTCGGCGTCTGTCATCGCTGATTCTTGACCGCCACCGCCCCGCGGGCGCTGGGATCGCCCCGCCGCGGCAGTGGCCGGCTCCAAAAACAGACCCGCCCGAACGATTTTCGTCCGGGCGGGTCGGCTCGCTGGTTCGCGGGGTCGGCGTGAGGGGAGTTCGACTCACCCTGGCTCTAACCCCGCGGCCGCGGTGCGCGAGCAGCGCACTACGCGGCTGCTGTCGGGGAAGAAGTTACTTCTTCTTCGAGGCCTTCTTCTTGGCCTTCTTCTTTGCCTTCTTTGCCATGGTTCAACTCCTGGCTCGAATCAATCTCCGGTTGATGCTCGTCACACGACGAGCACCGCGGAGGGGATCAACTGTTCTATCGGTGGACGAAGCTGGCAGACTTGAGCAGGTTCTGCGCCGCGGCGCCCACCGAGACTCCAACGCGTGTATTCGATAAAGTTTTGGTGCCCATGTCAAATGTCCACATCGCCATCGTCGGCGCCGCCGGTCGCACCGGCTCGCGCATCACCGCACTCGCGCTCCGCGACAGCGCCGTCACACTCACCGGCGCGATCGTGCGCGACGGCTCTGCGCTCATCGGCGCACACGTCGATGCGGCACGTCCAGCGCTGCGTTACACCACGCTGCGCGATGCGCCCACACCGCAGGTCGTGATCGACTTCTCAACCCCCGCGGCGCTCGAACAGACCGCGCGATTCGCCACCGAACGCGGCGCTGCGCTGGTTGTCGGCACCACCGGCCTCTCCGCCGAACATGAAGCGATCATGCTGGCATCATCCGCGATCGTGCCGGTATTGCGCACGCCCAACACATCCGTCGGTGTGGCCGTTGTCGCCCGCATCGCCGCCGATCTTGCGCGAACACTCGGGCCTGATTACCGCGCGTCGATCGTCGACATCCACCACATCCACAAGAAGGATGCGCCCAGCGGAACCGCCAAGCGCCTCGCCGCCGCTTTGCGCAGCGCCGGCGCGTCGATCAGAGACGATCAGATCGAGTCGTTGCGCGAAGGAGAGGTCGTCGGAACCCACATCATCACACTCACCGGACTAGGTGAGTCCGTCGAAGTTATCCACAAAGCGACAACCCGCGATCTCTTCGCTCTCGGGGCCATCCGCGCCGCGAAATGGCTCGCAGAAAAAAAATCTGGGCTCTACACGATCGAAGACACACTCTGAGCCTTCTCGGACCTCGCGCGGATTAGTGCGCAAGCCCCGCTCGCGCACCCGACGGGTCGGATCAACGCCTTAGACTCCAACGACCGTGACCAACCGATCTCCATCCAGCGCCGCCGCCGCGACCGCACACGCCGATGTTGTGGTCATCGGCGGCGGGATCGCCGGGCTCTGGTCCGCCGCGCTCCTGGCGCGGCGCGGCTACCAGGTCCTGCTGATCGATCGTGGGCCTCTGGGCGGCGGACAGACCGTCGCATCGCAGGGAATCCTGCACGGCGGCATCAAGTACACACTCGGCGGCGCGGCCACCGCAGCGGCGAAAGCCATCGCCGACATGCCCGGCCGCTGGCACGCCGCGATGACCAGCGCCTCCTCCGCGGACCTGGATCTCTCCGCCGTGCGATCGCTCTCTCCCGCGCAGTACCTCTGGACGACGGGCTCACTCTTCAGCCGCGTCACCGCCAGGGTCGCCGCCACAGCCATCCGCACCGCCGTGCGCCGCGTCGAACCCGCCCAGGCGTGCGAGGGCCTGCACCGGGCCACCGGCATCGACATCCACCGCGTTGATGAGCCGGTCATCGAGCCTCGCTCACTCATCGCGGCCTTGTGCGACATTATCGTTCAGGCGGGCGGGGTGATCAGCCAAGGAGAACCGCGGGTCAAGACCGAGCTAAACCTGCGCACGGTTGAGCTCAATGATGCAACCGTCAGCTTTTCCACAGTCGTCCTTGCCGCTGGCAACGGGAATCAACAGTTGCTCGATCAGATCGCGCCCGCGCAGCCGACCCCTGCGATGCAGCGGCGCCCGCTCCACATGGTGATGGTGCGGTCGACCACAGGAGCACCCTTGCCCGCGCTCTACGGCCATTGCATCGCCGCTCTCAGCGATAAACCACGCCTCACCATCACCACGCAAACAGATGCCAGCGAGCGCACCGCCTGGTACGTCGGCGGCAACATCGCCGAGACGGGCGTCGATCGCTCGCCCGCCGATCAGATCGCCGCCGCCAGAAGAGAGGTTGCCGTGTGCCTGCCGTGGCTCGACCTCACGGCCGCGCAATGGGCCACGCTGCGGATCGACCGCGCAGAAGGATGCACACCGGGGGGAGAGGGGCAGCGCCCAGATCAGCCCGTCATGATCCCCGTTCACAGCCTTGAATCGAGCGCGCTGGCGGTGTGGCCCACAAAGCTCGTCTTTGCGCCGCTCGTTGGCGACCGGGTCGTCGAATGGGTGACGAAGAACTGTGTACCCGCATCCGGGAACGCCGGTGCGGGCGGGCTCGATGCTCTCCGCGGCCGTTGGCCCCTCCCACCCATTGCCGCGCTCCCCTGGGATCGAGAGGAGACCCAGTGGACCTGAGACCGCTTGCAACAACGGGCATCGACGTCTCGCCGATCGGCCTTGGCACCGTCAAGCTCGGGCGCGATGCGGGATTGAAGTACGCCGTACCCGCACGCATCCCTGACGACACGGAGACGATTGCGCTCCTGCGAGCGGCCGACCAGCTCGGTGTGAACCTCATCGACACCGCGCCGGCTTATGGAACTTCTGAGGAGCGACTCGGCACACTCCTGCCGCAGGTGGCCCCGCGCGATCAGTGGGTGATCTGCACGAAGGTCGGCGAGGTCTTCGACCCCCTGACGGAAACCAGCAGCTACGACTTCTCGCCCGACGCCATCCGCGGCAGCATCCACCGCAGCCTCACGCGCCTCCGCACCGACCACCTCGACATCGCCCTGCTCCACTTCGCTTCGTCGAGCGACCTCGACCAGCGCACCCTCAGCGACGGCCAAGCCCTGGCCACGCTGCGTGACCTCCAGCGCGAGGGGCTCATCCGAGCGATCGGCGCCTCAACCGGCACCGTCGCTGGCGGTCTGCTCGCCGCGGCCCACTGCCAGGTGGTGATGGTGACCCTGAACGCGCTCGACCAGTCGCAGGTTGCAGTCGTTCACGCCGCCCACCGCGCAGGCTGCGGCGTCCTGTTGAAGAAGCCGCTCGCCAGCGGAAAGGCCGTGCCGCGGACGCTCAAACCCCTGCTCGCGACGCCGGGCGTGACCAGCGCGATCATCGGCACGACGAACCCGGCGAATCTCAAGGCCGCGGTCGAGGCCCTGTCATAGCAAGAGGCCCTGGGCATCGCCGCATTCCGCCCAACGGGCGCACTGTCGTTGCCACCCGGTTTCAACCGGTGGGTAGCGTCACCCCTTCACCGCGTCACCTGACCACCGGCTCCCTTGCAACCGGCGAGCACGGTCAACGCTGGTGCCGCCAAAAGCGCGAGCTTCTTCTTCAATCGCGAGAACGTGCCGATCGACCGACAGCCCACTCGCCCTAGAAGGGCGCCTCTTCCGGCGGCTCATCCGCAGCCGCATCTCCGCGATCGGGCCCACCGCCGTCACGGTGCGACTCGATCGGCCCTGCGCTGCGCACTGTCCCGCTGAACCCACCGCCGCCTGTTCCGTGATACCCGGAGGAGCCGACTTCGTCCACCTCCGGCGTGAACACCGGACCGCGCGCCCCGCCGCCCCCCCCACCCCCCCCACTCGCCACACCCGCGAACGCATCGCCGTCGCTGCGGTTCTTAAACCGCGTCTCGCCCGGCACGAACGTCAGCTTTACCGCGCCCGTCGGGCCGTTGCGCTGCTTCGCCACGATGATCTCCGCGAGGTTGATCTTCTCGCGGTTCAGCTCGTCAAACTCCGGAGAATTCGGGTCCCACGCCGGCTCGCCCTTGTGGTAGTACTCCTCGCGGTGCAGCAGCAGCACCACGTCGGCGTCCTGCTCCAGCGAGCCCGACTCGCGCAGGTCGCTCATGCGCGGGCGGTTGCCCTCGCGGTTTTCAGCGCCGCGGTTGAGCTGCGACAGCGCGATGATCGGCACGTTCAGCTCGCGCGCCAGCGCCTTGACGCCCCGCGAGATCGCCGAGACCTCGACCTGCCGGCTCTCCTTCGCCTGCGCAGGCGCAGTCAGCAGCTGCATGTAGTCGACCACGATCAGCTTCACCTTGTGGTTGGCCACCATCCGCCGCGCCCGCGCACGCAGCGCGGTGATCGAGAGGCCCGGCGTGTCGTCGATGAAGATCGGCGCTTCGGCGAGGTCCTTCGCCGCGTCCAGCAGCGTCTGGTAGTCGGCCCGGCGCAGGTGCCCGCTGCGGATGTCCTGGCTGCTGATCCGCGCCCACGCGCTCATCAAGCGCTGGCACACCGACGCCTTGCTCATCTCAAGGCTGAAGAACCCCACCGCGTTCCGCTGGCGACCCTGCTGCGGCGTGATTGAATACGGGATGTTCGTGCCCAGCGCCGCTAGTTCGGCGATGTTCATCGCGATCGCGGTCTTGCCCATCGACGGGCGGGCGGCGAGGATGATCATCTCGCCCGGCTGCAGCCCGCCGAGCATCTCGTCGAGCTGGTCGAACCCGGTCTTGATCCCGCTGGCGAGGCCGCGCCCCTCCGCCTCCTGGATGCGCGTCCACTCCTGCATCACCAGCTTGCCGAGTTCCTCCGCCTCCGACACCTGCTCCTGCTGGGCGATCTCGAAGATCCGCTGCTCCGCCTTGTCGATCAGCAGCTTGGCGTCCTCGCCCGTCGCCTGCGCCCGCTCGTACACCTCGTGCAGGATCTCACCAGCCGCCGTGATCAGCCGGCGCAGCCTGTGCTTCTCCGCGACGATCTGGGCGTAGTACACCGCGTTGGCCGAAGTCGGCACCGCGTTGGCCAGCTGCATCAGGTAGTCGGGCCCGCCCACACCGTCGAGCTTCCCCGCGTCGTTGAGCGCCTGCGCCAGCAGCATCACGTCCGCCTGGCCGTGCTTGTCGCCGAGCGTCAGCAGGCCCTGATAGATCGCCTGGTTCGCCTCGGTGTAGAACGCCGCGGCCTCGCGGATCACGCTCATCACGTCGGCGATGCACGCGGGGTCGATCAGCATCGATCCCAGCACCGCCGCCTCAGCCTCGGGCGCGATCGGCGGCTGACGATCGAGCAGCTTGGGGATCTCAACGATCACCGGGCCGCTGCGGTTTCGGTATGGCGTGAACGGTTCGGACATCGGGAAATCCACTCTAGCCGGGACGGCAGCGCCGCAAGTGGAAGCGTCAGCCCGTCCCCCGAGACTCACCAGAGTTGACAGGTTCCGCGCTGCGCAAACGGGCGAAAAGCCCGATCTGGCGCTCTGGGGAAGCTGACAAGAACCGAGCAAGCCGACGAAGGTGCGAATGCGGGTTTGTGCGTAACGAATCAGAGAAACCCGTAGCCGACGTGGACGTCTAAGCTCTCGTGGGTCTTGGGGGTAGTCTGGCACAGCCGCGGCCGTGCCGGCAGTTCGAACAGGAGAATTGACGTTGCCAAGCCGTGACACATGGACATCGCTCGCCCTCTGCACCCTCATCGGGGCGTGCACACCCGCCTTGGCGGAGGTGCGATTCGCAAGCGCCTCACTCGCCAGCGGCAGCAACAACGGCTCCAGCTGGGCTAACGCGTTCCGCGGGCCCGACGCGGTCGCCCGCGCGATCGCCGCGAGCACAACCGGGGACCAGGTCTGGGTGGCGGCCGGCAGGTATGTTCCTTCGATCACCGGCGACCGCGCCGCGACGCACACGCTCAAGACCGGCGTGACGCTGCTGGGCGGCTTCAGCGGTACGGAGACACTCTCCAGCCAACGGAACCCCGTGGCCAACATCACCACGCTCTCGGGTGACCTGAGCGGAAACGACGGCGCCTGGCCGGGCACCTCCGGCCGCGGAGAGAACAGCCACCACGTGCTGAGCGCAACTGACACCAGCGCGAGCGGCACCATCGATGGGTTCACCATCTCCGGCGGGTACGCAAACGTGAGCGGCGCGGGGCTCGACAGCGACAAGGGCGCGGGCCTGATCGTCCTGGGCGGCGCTTCGCCGGCCATCGTCAACTGCCGGTTCGTCAACAACCGCACGACCTTCGGCGGCGGCGCGGTCTACATCCGCCAGAGCAGCCCCACGCTGACCGACTGCGCGCTGACGGCCAACAACGGCGGCACCTACGGCGGCGCGTGCGACATGGCCAACTTCTGCAACCCGGTCTGGACGCGCTGCACCATCGAGGGCAACACCGCGGGTCGTGCTGGCGGCGTTGAGGTCTTTGGCACCAGCCAGCCGGTCTTCAGTAACTGCCTCTTCATCAACAACACCTCAACGGCCACGGGCGCGACCGCCCCCAAGGGCGGCGGCGCACTCTACATCCAGCAGTCCACCGTCACCGTGCGCAACTGCACGATCAGCGGCAACACCTCCGCCGTGAGCGGCGGCGGGATCCTGAACGTCAGCGGGAACGTCAGGGTCGCCAACTCCATCCTCTGGAACAACCGCGGCCCCGCCAGCGCGACGACCGACCAGCAGCTCGTCGGCTCGGCCTTCACCGTGCTCTACAGCGTTGTGCACGGTGGCTACGCCCTCGGCACGGCGGTCCAAACCGCCAACCCCTTGTTCGTCGCCGCAACCGACTTTCGCCTGCAATCCGCCTCGTCAGCGATCGACGCGGGTAACAACGCCGAAGCGGGCTCCGACCAGATCGACATCGACCGGCGCGTACGCAGGATCGATGATCCGCGACGCGCCGATACCGGAACGGGCGGCAAGCCGGTCATCGACCTTGGCTGCTACGAGCGCCCGTACGACTGCTCCGCAGACATGGGCAGCGCAGGCGGCGAACCCGGCGCCGACGGCCAGCACGACAACAACGACTTCGTCGTCTTCATCGACCGCTTCTTCAACCAGAACCCCCAGGCCGACCTCGGCAGCGCCGGCGGCGCGCCGGGTGCCGACAGCGTCTTCGACAACAACGACTTCGTCGTCTTCATCGACGCCTTCTTCGCCCAGTGTCCGTGAAGTACACTCGCGGCATGAACCAGTGGTTGCTCGTAGCCCTCGGCGGTGCGGCCGGATCGGTCCTTCGGTTCGCGCTCGCCGGCGCCCTCAGCCCCACGCGCCCCGCCGGTGCCCAGCAATGGAGCACCTTTCCGACCGGTACCCTGGTGGTCAACCTCGTCGGGTGCGCGCTGATCGGCCTGCTTGCGGGCTGGTTTGAGGGCGGGCCGAGTCACGCCGGTACGCCCAACGCGGCCTGGCGGGCGCTGCTCCTGGTGGGTCTGCTCGGTGGATTCACAACGTTCAGCACGTTCGGGTTGGAGACCGTCTTGATGCTCAGATCGGGCGCCTTTGTGCCGGCCGCTGTCTATGTCGTTGCCAGCACGTCCCTGGGAATTACCCTTGCCGCCTTCGGCTTCGCCTTGGTTGCCAAGAGCTAGACCGCCACAGCGCGACCCTGCCCAGTGGCACTTGTGCCCTAAAGGAGCAAGATAGAAATAGACAGTTTCGAAATTGCATCTACCCTTAAGGATCAACCGAAGTCAGGCGCCCACCACCCTGACACTCCCGGGATCACGGCTCCCTCTTTCTGTTCACGCCTGCCCGCCCCGCGCCCCCGATCCGGCGGATAAGTAGTTCACCCGATGACCAGTGCCCGACAGATGACCGAGCCGCCGCGACCCGCACCTTCGATCCCCGTTGCACCAGTCTCCCAGACAGAGCCGCGTGCGAAGCGCCAACTCGTCGCGGGGGTGACGGTGATCATCCCGGCCTGGAACGAAGAAGCCTCGATCGCCGACACCGTGCGGTCGGTGCAGGCCCAGACGGTCACACCGGTTGAGATCATCGTGATCGACGACTGCTCGACCGACCGCACCGGCGACGTCGCGCGGGCGCTAGGCGTGAAAGTCGTCCGGCCCGCGATGAACAAGGGGAGCAAGGCGAGCGCGCTGAACTACGGCATGGGGTTCATCACCAGCGAGCTCGTGCTGGCCATCGATGCCGACACCACGCTCGCCGCCGATGCGCTCGAGAAGCTGCTGCCGGCCATGGACCATCCAAACGTCGCGGCGGCCAGCGGGTTCGTGCTCCCACGCCACGTGCGCACGCTGTGGGAGCGCGGGCGGTACGTCGAGTACCTCTACGCCTTCGGCTTCTACAAGCCGATCCAGGACTATTACCGCAAGCCGCTGATCGCCTCGGGCTGCTTCACGATCCACCGCACGGCGGAGCTGCTCGAGCTGGGCGGGTGGTCGGAGCGGACCGTCGGCGAGGACATGGACCTCACCTGGACGATGTACGAGCGCGGCCGGGTGGTGCGGCACGTGCCCGGCGCGGTCTGCTACCCGATCGAGCCGCACAGCTATGCGTTCATGAGCAAACAGCTCAAGCGCTGGAGCCACGGCTTCTGGCAGTGCCTGCGCGTGCACCGCGAGAATCTGTTCCACATCCCTCACCTGCGGATGATGGTGACGGTGGCCCTGTGGGACAGCACGCTGGCGATGCTCACGCTCTTTCTGATGATCCCGCTGCTGGCGGTGCTGGTGCACCCGCTCTGGCTTCTGCTGTACATCATCGACATCCCGGCCGTGCTGGTGCCGGTGGTGATCGAAGGGAAGCGCCACGGCACCGTGTGGAAGGGCGTCAGCAGCATCCCCGCCTTCTACGCGCTGCGCTACGTGAACTACTGGTTCATGCTCAAGGCGTTCTGGGATGAGTTCGTCGTGAACAAGCCGCTCAAGACGTTCGTGAAGGGACACTAAGCACCATGATTCCCGGGCTCCCGATTACCGGCGTCGGCGCACTCTTCTACCTCCTGCTGACGCTCTACATTCCCGTGCGCGAGGGGTACCGCCACCTCAAGGGCCGCAGCACACCCGATCAGACCCGTCAGGGCCTTCGTACGTTCGTGCGCCAGATGGCGATGCAGAGCGGCGTGATAGTGACGATCGCGCTGCAGGCGGTGCTGCTCATCCTGATCGCGCCGGCACTGGCGGCCAAGGGCGTGAACGTGCCGATGAGTGGCAACAGCTCCGAGTCGATCGCGACCCGCGCCACCGGCCTGCTCACCGGCGGCCTGATCGCCGCTGGCGTCATGCTGCTGACCCTGTTCATCTTCGTGCAGGGTGTGCGCTTCTTCCTGCGCCTCAAGGCGCACATCGAAGACGGTGACGAACTGCTGGGAGGCTGACGACCCCGGGTTACCACCTGCCCCCTTGCCCGCAGATTCCTTCCCAGAGTACGGCCTTTCCGCCCCAAATAGCGCACTCGGCCGCTCGGGCATCGGCCACCACCCTTCGCGAGTGTGAATTCGCGCATTCTCCGGCCGATTCACCCTTGCGGACTCTACACCCTGAAGTACACTGCACAACCGCGAGTAACACGCGGCGACGCCGCTCGGGCATTAAAACACCGGAGAAACGAACATGAACCGCATTGCATTGGGCGCTTGCAGCGCAGCGCTGGTGACCGGCCTTGCATCCATCGCTACGGCCCAGGTACGGGTTATTTACTCGAACATCGCCTCCTCACCGACCAGCGATGTGCCGACCATGCCGGGTGTGAAGTTCCGCACCGGCACAACGACCCAGTTCGATCGCCCCTACTTGAGCCCCGACGGGAGTAGGTGGGTCTTCAAATCGTTCAACACGCTCGGCACCGCCGCCGACGAGATGGTGGTCGCCGGGTCCGGCACCGCCTTTGCCAACGCAAGCGCGGTCATCGCGGCGCAGGAAGGCTCCGCGACCCCTTGGGACACGTCGATCACCTTCGGGACGATCAACACGTACATGGGCATCACCAACGCCGGACTGATCGCCTTCTCGGCGGACACGTCCGCCGCGACCACCATGGACCAGGTTGTCGTCAGCGGAGCGGTCGGCAGCCTCGCGCTTGTCGCCCGAGAGGGCGATGCCGCACCGGGCCAGGCGGCCGGAGTGGGCTACGGCAGCGCAACAGACGCCGTGCACATACTCAATGACGGAACGGTCTGCTTCCGGGCGGCCACGCTGGCGGGGGCAACTACGCAGCAGGTGCTCTACCGGGGAGCGAGCATCGTCGCGCAGACCGACCTGACTGCGCCAACGGGCCAGCTCGTTGCGCCGGACCAGACGATCGACAACCTCAGCGCGGGGCGATACGAGACCGATCCGAGCGGAGCCCACTCTATCTACGGGGCCGACCTGAACGGCCCGACCGCGACCGATCTGGTGGTGGTGGTTGACGGGGCCGTTGTGGCTCAGGAGGGGCAAATCCTCGCCGGCAGCGGGTACGGCTCGGTCATCACTTCCCTTTCCGGCGACGCCGGATCTCAGCACACCAACACCGCGGGCGACTACATCTTCCGCGGTGCCAACGCCGACGGCCAGGACTGGGTCTACAAGAACGGTGTGGTCGTCGCGCAAACCGACGCCCCCATCACCACTAGCCCAGGCGAGACCGAGTCGTTCGACGACGCGACCTTCGCCGCCGAGTTTTTCGTCAGCGCCATGAACGCCAACGGCGACTACGTAATCGGCGGCACGACCAACAACCCCGACCTCGCCAGGAACGCGGTGCTCGTGCTCAACGGCGCACGGGTGATCGCCCGCGAGGGCGACCCGGTTGACCTCAACGGCAACGGGATCGACGACGACGACGCCTACCTCTCGATCTTCAACAACGACGATTGCGTTCTCAGCGCGGGGCTCGTCTACTACTTCTTCGCGGACCTGCGGGACGGCACCGGCACCACGCTCGGGCAGGCGTTCCTGAGCATCGACCTCAACGCCACCCCGTGCCCGGCCGACCTCGGGTCCACCGGCGGCGTCCCCGGCGCTGACGGGCACCTTGACAACAACGACTTCATTGTCTTCATCGACCTCTTCTTCTCGCAGGACCCGCTCGCCGACCGCGGCGTGACCGGTGGCGTGCCCGGCTCTGACGGTGCGTGGGACAACAATGACTTCATCGTCTTCATCGACCAGTTCTTCAGCGGTTGCTGATTCGCGTCTGGGGCACTATCGGCTCGCGCCCCGTGGAACAGGCGGTTCCCCATTTCGCTCATTTCGTCCTCTTTTTGTTGGTTTATCGCGCAGGGCGTGTATGCTGAAGAACATGAAAACGATACACACGGCCGCGGCGTGCGTGCTCAGCGGCGTTGGCGCGATGTGCGCCGGCGCGCCAGCGATCGGCCAGACCGTCGCGCTGAGCGACAACTTCGACTCCGGCCTCTCTGCCGTGATCGCGCCCGGTGCCGCCGCCCGCACCGGGGTGCAGGGCTTCGCCGGGCTCGGGCCCGCGGGCAACCAGTTTGGCGGCCAGTTCCTGCGCAGCCCGACGGGCAACACCGTCACGGTGACGTTGACGGACCTGCCGCCGCACACGGGCCTGAGCGTGCTCTTCCTCTTTGCGGCGATCGACTCGCTTGACGGCACGGGCGCCTCGCCGCCCCTTGGCGATTTCCTCAGCGTCTCGCTCGACGGCGCTTTGATCTTCCGCGAGTCGTTCGCGAACGCGACGGCGAATCAGGTTCAGTCGTACGTTCCGCCGCCGGGCGTGCAGCTTGCACGCCGCATCGATCTTGGGTTCAGCGGACCTGGCAGCTACTACACCGACAGCGCGTACGACCTGAGCGCGGACCCTGTCTTCCACAACCGGCCGCACACCGCTTCAACGGCCGTCGTGACGTTCCTGATCGAGGGACCGGGCATCCAGAGCCTTGAAGACGAGTCGTGGGCGATGGACAACCTCCGGCTCGTGCTCGAGGGCACGACGCCCGCCTGTGGCCCGGCCGATGTCGGCCGCCAGGGCGGAGCTCACGGCGCCGACGGGCTCCTTGACAACAACGACTTCATCGTGTTCATCGACTTGTTCTTCTCGCAGAGCCCCCTCGCCGACCGCGGCGCCACCGGCGGCGTCCCCGGCTCCGATGGGGCGTGGGACAACAACGACTTCATCGTCTTCATCGATCAGTTCTTCACCGGTTGCTGACCCCCGGAGGAGCCTCACACGTCGCGCCTAGAGCTCCTCGAAGCGTGCGGTGAAGTGACGGAGAACCTCCGGCGCTTCGACAATCCGCAGGCCGCGGAGCGAGCTTCGGTTCTCGAAGACCTCCGCGCAGGCTTCGGCGACGTAGTCGAAGTGGCTCTGCGTGTAAACGCGCCGCGGGATTGCCAGGCGGACGAGTTCCATCGCCGGTCGCCGGCCCGGGCCCGCCATGACGCTCCCGATCTCGCAGCTGCGGATGCCCGCCGCGCGGTACAGGGCGCAGACGAGGGCCTGCCCGGGGAACTGTTCGGCGGGGATGTGCGGCGCGAAGTGCGCGGCGTCGATGTAGATCGCGTGACCGCCAGGCGGTTCGATGATCTGGATGCCGCTGGCGAGCAGCATGTTGCCCAGGTACTCCACGCTGCGGATGCGGTAGCCGAGGTAGTCCTCCTGGACGACCTCCTTGAATCCCTGCGCCATGGCCTCAAGGTCGCGGCCGGCGAGCCCGCCGTAGGTGACGAACCCCTCGGTGAGGATGAGCAGGTTGCAAGCCCTGCGGAAGAGGGCCTCCTGGCGGATCAGCAGCAAGCCGCCGATGTTGACAAGGCCGTCCTTCTTTGCCGAGATCGTTGCACCGTCGGCAAGGTCGAACATCGCTCGGGCGATCTCGTGCACGGGCCGGCCCGCGTGCTCGCGCTCCCTGGCGCGGATGAACCAGGCGTTCTCGGCGAAGCGGCAGCCGTCGAGGAAGAGCGGCTTGCCGAAGCGGTCGCAGACCGCGCGCACG
>JAUXUZ010000304.1 GCA_030680655.1 Phycisphaerales bacterium | reverse complement strand
CCTCCGCGCCGCGATCAGCACGCACATCATCAACGCGCTGCCGATCTGGCGCCGCAAGGTCACCCCGCACGCGATGCAGGAGCTGCGCAACCTGCTGGCCCAGCGCGGCTGCGGGCTGGTGATGTTCCCCGAGGGGCAGCGCAGCGAGGATGGCGAGCCGGGCCGGTTCAAGGCGGGCATCGGCATGCTCGTCGCCGGGACGCCGATCCCCGTCATCCCCGCGTGGATCAGCGGCGCGGGCGGCCCTCACAGCGCGCTGCAGAAGTTCCGCGGGGTGCCGCGCCCGCGCAAGATCACCGTCCGCTTCGGGCCCGCGCTCACGTTCGCCCACACGGCCAACGAACGCGAGGGATGGGACGCGGTGATCGAGGGCGTTGAGGGCGCGGTGAAGGGTCTGCGCCCGGTTAAGTAGCCAATCGCGGCACAGGCATGTCTGCCCGTGCCGCCGGTCTTTGTCAGGACGGCGCAGCCTGTTACGGCTCGTCGGTCAGCAGGCCGTCGTCTTCCTCTTCACTGAAGAACCGCAGGTGTGTGTCCTGCGTCCCGTGGCCGCTGAGCACCGATACCCCATCGCGCACTTCGTCGGCCCCTTCGCCGCCGAACTCGTTGTGGTGGTAGATGTTGGGGTCGCTTTGCGCCTTGATCGTGCGGGTGCTCGACCACGCGGCGTGCCCGTCGGTCCACAGCAGGCACATGCCCGCTGTGCTCCCTCTGCCCCAGTTGGCGGAGAAAGTCCGGCCGCGGGCGTAGTCGGCTCGGTCGCCCATGAAGACGATGGGCATCGTCGCCTTTCGCACCTGCACATCGTTGTCGTAGCTGAAGGAGCAGTGCCACCTGATCGTCGGGATCATGCCGGCGTCGACGGTCGTTCCCGCGTCGATCGGGATGCCCGCGCTATCGACCAGAACCGGGCGGTCGTCGGCGAACCGCTGGTCGGCCGGCGTGTCGGTGGTGTTGGTGTTGATGAACGTCGCGGAGGGGAGCTCAAGGTGCTTCGCCAGCAGCGAGAGACCCAGGAACGCCTTCTCCTCGTTGTCGCCCATCGTCGGGAACCTCCCTTTGTAGTCCTCGGCGTAGGTGAAGACGCCGATCCCCAGGTCGCGCAGACGCACGAGCGTCGCGGCCTGTCGTGAGGCCACCCGCGCGCCGGAGAGCGCGGGGAGCAGGATGCCAACCAGCAGCGCGATGATGGCGATGACCACCAGCAGCTCGATCAGCGTGAACGCGGAACGCAACGGCACACCGGCTCGCCCAGGCCGGGCGCGCCGAGACAGTGAGAACTTCATAAGAACCTCCGAGCGGTTGATTGACGGCCGCGCGGCGTCACCGGCGCAGGGCAGAGCCCGCGCGGAGCCGCGACGGCGGATGGGTGTTGTAACACGAAAGAATCAGGCGGCAGGGCGGGCGGCGATCGCCGGCGGGCCACGCGAGGCGCGGTCACGCCCCACCCACTCAACCGAGCGTCGCTCAGCGCCGAGGCGGCGGAGCAGCTCGGCGGTGACGGGAACATCAAAGAGCGGCAGCGACGGCAGGCCGTCGCCGTTTGGGGCGTGGGCGGCCACGCAGATCGCGCACGGGTCGTGCTCGTCAGATGGGGATGCGGGTGTTTGGTCGCTGTGCGAAGTGGAGGGACCGCCGTGCGCGTGGTCGTGGCTGCCGCAGGTGCCGGGCGGGTGCGCGAGCGCCGTTGCGCCGACGGGCCCATGGTCGCGCGCGTGGTCGTGCCAGATCGGGGCCGCGGCCACCACGGCCAGCGCGCCGATGACCGACCACGCAGCCACCCGCCGCCACAGGGCGGGCCTGACATGTCGGGATTTGCCGCAGGTGTCGTGCATGGTCGCTCACCCCCCCCTCCATCGCCCCAATCTTACGTCATTGAAGCCGGGTTTCGCCTCGTGGGGGCTGTTTCGCCCCTATGTTCACCCCCCATGGCTCCCCCAGTTGTCACCGTCCGCGAACTCGGCAAGCACTTCGGCCACCGCACGCTCTTCACCGGCGTGTCGTTCAGCATTGAAGAGGGCGAACGCCTCGCCCTCATCGGCCCCAACGGCTCGGGCAAGAGCACGCTGATGAAGATGCTCGCGGGGATTGAGCACTACGACGAGGGGACCATCACCAACCGCAAGGGGATGCGTGCGGCGTACGTCGCCCAGGCCGATACGTTCACCAAAGACGAGACCGTCCTCACCGCCATCGTCAACGCACTCACACCCAAGGCCCGGCCCGCGCACATCCACGATGAGCACGAGGCCGAGATCGCCGCGTACATGGTCCTCGGCCGGGTCGGACTTGAGGATTACGACGCCCCGGCGCTGTCGCTCTCCGGCGGCCAGCGCAAGCGGCTCTCGATCGCGCGCCAGATGGCCATGGAGCCCGACTTGATGCTCCTGGATGAGCCGACCAACCACCTCGACGTCGAAGGGATCGACTGGCTCGAGGAACTCCTCAGCAACGCCGACTTCGCCTCCGTCGTCGTCACCCACGACCGCGCGTTCCTCCAGTCCACCGCCACACGCATCATCGAGCTCTCCACGTCCTACCCCGAGGGCACCTTCTCCGTCAGCGGCAACTACGAGGAGTTCCTCTTCCGCAAGCAGGAGTTCATCGAGGGTCAGTCGCGCGCCGCCCAGTCGCTCGCCACGATCGTCAAGGAAGACCTCCGATGGCTCGGCCGCAAGGCCAAGGCCCGGCGCACCAAGAGCAAGAGCCGCATCGACGCCAGCCACGAGCGCATCGACGAGCTCGCCGCGCTCAAGGCCCGCGTCGCCCCCCCCAAGGCCGCCCACATCGACTTCTCCGCCACCGACCGCCAGACCCAGAAGCTCGTCATCGCCCGCGGCCTGCGCAAGACCCTCGGCGGCAAGCTCCTCTTCACCGGTCTCGACGTCATGCTCACACCGGGCCAGAAGCTCGGCCTCATGGGCCCCAACGGCTCGGGTAAAACAACCCTCATCAAGATCCTCACCGGCGAGATCGACACCGACCCGCCGACGCCCGAAGAGCTGGCCGAGGCCGCTCGCGACGACGCCAGCGGCCTGCTCCCCCACGGCACGCCCCTCTGCGGCACCATCAAGCGCGCCCCCAACCTGCGCGTCGTCATCTTCAGCCAGCACCGCACCGAGCTTGACCCCAAGATGACCCTCGCGGAGGCGTTCTCGCCCTCCGACTCGGTCATCTACCGCGACAAGCTCGTCCACGTGAACTCCTGGGCGCAGCGGTTCCTCTTCAACAAGGACCAGCTCCGCTCACCCATCGCCACCCTCAGCGGCGGCGAGCAGGCCCGCGTCCACATCGCCAAGCTGATGCTCGAGCCCGCCGACATCCTCGTCCTCGACGAGCCGACCAACGACCTCGATATCCCCTCGCTGCAGGTTCTCGAGCAGAGCCTCGAAGACTTCCCCGGCTCGATCATCCTCGTCACCCACGACCGTGCCATGCTCGACGAGCTTGCAACGCAGATCCTCGCCCTCGACGGTGAAGGCGAAGGCGGCTGCCGCTACTTCGCCGACTACCAGCAATGGGAAACCATCCGCCAGCGCGAAGCCCGCCAGCCGAAAGCCAAGAGCAAGCCCGCCGAAGCACCCACTACATCCAGCACGGGAGCAAAGCCAGCGTCGGCGCCGGCCCCCGCCGCCCCCAAGCCCAAGAAGCTCAGCTTCAAAGAGCAGCAGGAGCTCGCGGGCATGGAACTCGCCATCAAGCAGGCTGAGAACGAAGTGCAGAAAGCGAGCGCCCGCATGGGCGACCCCGCCGTAATGGCCGACCGCAAAAAGTTCACAGAAGTCTGCCGCGAGCACGCCAAAGCGCAAGAGGAGTCCGCCAAGCTCTACGAGCGCTGGCAGGAACTCGAAGCCCGGAAATGAATATTGGATAAGGGCCTTGGGCGCAAGCACAAGCGCGATGCCCGCCCCCCCCGATGGGCCTTGCACGTCGATCTTGCAGCAAAGACCTTCGAGGCAGTTTTTTTGATAACGTGGGGGCTTTGGCGGTTCAGGTAGGAGGACGCACAGGTGCCCCCACGTGAGGTAGCGGCTCCTCTATGCTTGATTATGAAGACTGCACCCACGGTCCTCGCGCTCGCCATAGCGCCCCTATTCGTCGTCGGATGTGAAGAGAGGAAGACCCCAGTAGGCCCGCCCGCGCTGAGTGAAGCGGAATTGAGGGCTTCGCGCCAGCGACAGCGGCTGAAGGACATCGGTACGGTGAGGGACACGGCCAGGGACATCGTCGGTAACCCCCGCAACTGGAAGCGCCAAGCGGCCACGCTGGCGGACTATCAAACGGCGGCAAGTCGGATCGGCATCGCCGACCGTCCAGCAGTACCCGCTTTCCAGAAAGCGGCTACCGACATGGTTGCATACGGGACGCAGATGGTGGATATGGATGAAAAGGCGTTCCGTGCCGCCCAAGTTGCTACTGAGCAGTTGGAGTCCAGCCTACGGGCCAGTTTTTCGGCGATGGCGGCCCCGGTCCCTGCGCAGGTGCCCGGCAATGTTCAGGCCCGAGCGAACGTCGACTACGACAAGGCCCAAAAGGAGTCGCACTCTCAAGTCGCGGCCCTCGCCCACCAGCTTTATGGCTCACTAAACAAGCAGGCGTCCGATGAGTTCCGGGAAAAGTGCCAGTCACTCGCAGACGCCTACTGGAAGTTGCTCGACTGTCTCGCCGCCTGCGAGCGGGAAGAAGTGAAGTAGGCAGAACAAGAAAGCCCCGGGCGCATGGGTGACGCCCGGGGCTTCTATCTTTTTCTGTGCGCCGTCTGGCTCAGGCCGCCAGCTTGACGTCGCTCGTGCCGACCACCATCGCGGTGGCGTTGCCGCCACTGCCGACCGTGCCGAACCGCACCTGCACCTGAACGGCCGGGCCGGTCTGGCTGCCGCGGGTGGCGTTGATGAGGTAGGTGACCGAGTCGACGCCCTGCGGGAGCGTCGAGTCGGTGAAGGTCCGCGCATCGGGGCCGCTGCTGCCGGCGGAGCCGATAAAAGTGAACTCCGCGTTCGGAGTCAGCTTGCGGCGGATGATGTAGGAGACGTTGGCGCTGCCACCGGGGTTGTCCCCCTTCCAACGAAGGATGGTGGCGCCGGTGTTGATGTCGATGCCGACGGTCACGTTCGTCACAGCGCCGGGGGGCGCTACGGGAACGGGGACCTTCGGCGGGTCGAGCTCTGCGGCGGCAAAAACCGTCGCCGGGTTCGCACTTGCCGCGGCGAAAGCGTCGATGATGCGGATGTCGAGCTGGAGCTGCGTCATCGCATCACGCAACGCTTCGTTCTGCACTTCCGTAGCGTTTTTGCTCGCCTGACGGGCCTTTTGGGCGTCGTCGAAAGCGGTCTGCAAAGCCTTCGCGGCGTTATCCACCGCCGTGGCCTGCAAAACAGACAATCCCACGGCCGCGGGCGTGGTTTTCCACACGCCGGCCCTGGCCACGAGCCAGGGAACAAACTCACTAATCTTCGTTGGATAGCGCATGGCTATACCTCCGCATTTGATCTCAACTTCTCATCCGCGTTGGCCCTTGTGATCCGCAACACGCGGAGCGGGCACAACTTCAATCGTGAATGCGGCAGGGCACCTTAATCTCGGCGCCGGATTCTGATCCACAATCGCTCAAATTCTGGCGCAACGATTGCGCAGCCCGCCGCCCCGCCACAGGCCAGCCGCGATTCGAGCCTGCCAGAGGCGATCAGCGCTCTGTCCCGGCACGGGAAGTGATTTCTGGTGAGCAGAAACAGTTTCTGGTGAGCAGAAATGATTTCCCGTGAGCAGAAACGATTTCTGGTGAGGAGAAACGATTTCCCGTGACGGGATGGAGTCTTTGGTGCGGGAAAACAGTTTCCCGTGACGGGATAGAGCTTCCCGGGACGGGAAATGACTTCTCGTGACGGGATGGAGCTTCCCGGGACGGGACGGGATGCCGGACGAAAGGAACGCCCTCCTTCTACTAGGGTGCCCCGAAGGAACCCGTGGGGACTGCCACCAGTGAGCGGCCGCTGCCGACTCCCCCTTGCCAAAGGCCTGCCTTGCAGCTTTGAGAGCAGGGCGCGAACGCACACGGGCAAGGTCAACGCGCCTTGCCCGTGCCGCCCAGCCGAACTGACACTTGCTAGCAGCGGGATACCGGCCGCACTATCTGACCGGGGTTGGGAGGAGCGGAGGGGGTGGAGCGGAAAGCGCCCTCAACACTCGCACAAGCTCGACCTCGCTGATCGACTCGTGAACGACCACCATCAGAGCGGACTCCATCTGCTCGGTCGAGCGGTCAATGCGCACGTCGTCCTGCAGCGGCGCCCAGCTGACGCCCTTCCGCACCACGGCCCAGCCGACCTCTTCCTTCTTCTCCTGCTCTCCGGCGACCAAAAGCGCCTGCTCGGGGATGCAGATGGACTCTTTGCCGCGCCGGGCATCGAGGACCTCACGCGCGGGCTTGCCGGAGAGGTCGCGTCCCTTCATCGCGTCGACCGGCCACGGCGTGGGTACTACCCATGGGAGGAGCGTGCCCGAGAACACAGGCATGAGGCTGCTCTCCACGCGGTTCTGGTATGGGCCTTGCCGGGTAGCTGAGTGCAAATCTGTCTTGCCGCGTTCAAGACCGTTCCCGTCAAGGACAGGAAACACCACGCCTGCCCAGATCCGAGGACCCGAAAATTCTTCTCCAACTGAGAGCGTCCATAACCCCGGCGCCAACTGTGCCGACGACGCGTTAAGGATTTGCCGTTTCCCGTCGATCCGTGAGTACGACTGGACACGCCGACCGTGGTACTCCGTCGCCAGGAGCATACCAAGCGAACCCGACCAATCAACAGCCCGCGCAACCGTGCGCAAATCCAAGTCTTCACGCGAGACCTGATGCGGCATAAAAGCCGGGAGCGGCATTAGGCGCGCCGCAATGCTCGGTGCTTCGGCAACAAACTTGAAGTACACCGCCTCCGACGTCCATTGTTTGTCCGCGTACGCGAACGCCTTATTGGAAAACACCCCGTGGGCTGGGTCTAAGTGCTCCGGCCGCAACGCGGCCAGCGCAGCAACCGAATCTGGAACGATCCGCACGGGCAGCGGCGCGACACCGATCTTCTCCGCGACAAATGTCTCTCCACCGTCAACACTCTTTGGTCGGTACAGGTCGATGGCGTACCGGTTCCTCAGGCCGTGCAAAGCGATGCAGCGACGAACCCTCTCAACCATTGCTATTCGACGAGTCTGATCGCCGCGCCCAATAAACGCGCTGTCGTCAATTGAGAAGTCGCCCGGCATCGCTTCACAGACGGATGGGGCTGGTGGAGCCGCCGCTGGCCGATGGGCCACATCGCAGGGCAGACCTCTGAAGCTCAGCCGCGCATTTTCTCCGCTAATCCCATTTGGTAAACCGAGATTGCAAGCAGCCAATGCAACGGCTGTGCACGCTAGCACTAGCTGCGAGGCCATAGATAGTTCTCCGGATTGCAGGGATCTGGCGCAGTCGCTGGAGGAGTGAACAGCGGATCGCACCCGGCTGGGGGTGCGGCTGGGGGTGTGGCTGGGGGTGTGGCTGGCGCGGCTGCAGCACAGCACTCGGCAAGTTTCTGCTTGAACCGCTCCCACATATCTTTGTGCGGGTCGCCCTTTCGCGGATGGCCCGTCGGCAGGCCTTTATCCTCCTGCCACGGCGGGTTTTCTTTCTTGGGATACCGGTCGTGGGGGTGCGTCCCGGGCTTGAATGGCCAAACATTCTCGTCAAACGGATTCTCGCAGATATTGCCGTAGAGGCCTTTCATCAGCTCACGAATGAGGCGCTTGATTTCGTCGTCGCTGATCGGTTCTTTAAACGGGCCGATGATCTGGTTGCTCATCGGATCGATGATCCAGACATACCCGCCCTGACGGACCAGTAGAACTGCGTGCCCGTGTACGCCGTAATCTGGAGGGCATTGACGGCTATACCCATAGATCTGGTACTCAGCGTCGAGCCAACGCCCCTTCAGCATTTGGCGAAGCCACGCCATCTCAATATACGCGTAATCGTCACAGTCAAAGTCAGGGATCTTCGTGTCCGGATTGTTCGTGTCGAGACGCCATCCAGTGACACCGGCCCTCACCAGACAGTCCATGATCCGAGAAGCGATGGCCGATTGTTTCAGCCAATACTCGAAGCACTTCAATGCCTCCGGCGTGGGGTCGGGAGCGCGCGGGGCAGGAGGCACTGCCGGCACTGGCGGCGTCTTTTCTTTGAGGTTATTAGAGATCAACTCCTGCTCAACGAGCGTCACGTCGCCGAAAATGTCGTATTTGTCACCGACAAACCACGCATCCTGAATCGCCGCTAGGTGCTTCGCTAGAGCCTGCTGGTCGCCGTCCAATGGCGTAGCAAGCCGCTTCTCAGTAAAGTACCTGACGAACTGGGTTCGCACGGCTGCATCGTCGTGCAACAGATCCCAGACTCCATAATAGGGTGCAGCAAACGCGCCTTCGTTAAGCCGATGTCCATAGAGAGTGCGAAAAAGCACGAGCTCTCTACTGCAAACCGCGTCAAACATCGACGGGAGCTGGTGCGTAAATACATAGTCGTTCGCTGGCGCCGGGTTTCCACCTGGTGCAAGCCCGGATGACCAGAGCTGCAGGTATGCTCCGACTTCACTGCGATTCAGTGGGTCGTCAATATTCCAGATGGCACCATTTACCCCTGGAGGAAGCGCTTGTGCAAACAAAGGTGCGCCAAGATGCACACCGCCCATCATGACGGAGAACGCCGCAATCAGCCATTTCCGTGAAATCTTGTTCTTCATACATTACTTTCCGATAGAGGTGCGCCGGCTCCCATCACAGTCCGAAAGTGTAGCGAGAGCAAAGCTAGAATGCTCGATGGTTTCCGTAGCGGTGCAACGCCGTAGCACGTGCAGCCCTTTGCTCCCTCACGTGGGGGCACCTATGCGTCCTGCCACCAGAACCGCCCAAGCCCCCACGTTATCAAAAAAACTGCCTTCGCCTTCTTCTCGAACGCCGCCGCCCCTTCCCGGAAGTGTCTGGCATAAAGGACCAATCTTTGCGGTAGACTGCGCCCATGACCCCCTTCCTCCGCCCCCTCCCCACCCTCCTCCTCGCCGCGGCCCTCACCACCCCCGCCCTCGCCCAGCCCACTTCGCAGCGCCCACCCGAGAACGCCCCCGCGCCGCGCCAACGCCCCGCACAGCCCAAAGACCCGCTCCCCCTCCTCCCCGCCAGCCCGCAGGTCAAGAAGAACGACGCGCTCCCGGTCGAGAAGATCGACGTCGATCAGAAGGTGCTCGACGCCGCCGTGAAAGACTCCATCGCCAAGCTCCTCGCCATGCAGGAGGGTGACGGCAAGGCCGAGTGGCCCTACGAGGGCGTCTACCGCGTGAACGTCGGCGGACAGTTGCAGATCCCCGTCGGCTACCGCTACGGCGGCACCTCCATCACCGCACTCGCGCTCCTGCGCATCCCCGGCTACGAGACCGACGACGCCCGCAAGGCCGCCATCGCCAAGGCCATCGCCTTCGTCGTCAAAGCGCCGACGCACCCGCTCATCCAGGAAGAGACCTACGACGCCGGCTACGACGTCCGCGGCTGGGCGTACACCTACATCCTCCAGTTCCTCATCGAGGCCAAGACCCGCGACGCCATCCCCGCCCCGCTCAAAGCCGACGCCGAGAAGACCATCCTCTACATGATCAACGCGATCAACAAGACCGCCATCCCCAAGAGCGGTGGCTGGAACTACGCCCGCGGCGCTGGCCGCAACAACCCCGCCTCCACCAGCACGTTCATGACGCCCCCGACCCTCCTCGCGCTCTTCGCGGCCAAGGCCGCGGGGTACACCGTCGACGACAAGGTGATCGACGATGCGCTCAACGCCCTCGAGCGCTCACGCAACACCGTCACCAACGAGATCGTCTACTCCGGCGAAGGCGGCAAGAACCCCAAGGACAACACCGGCGGCGCGGCCGGCCGCATGACCTGCGCCGAGTCAGCGCTCGTGCTCGCCGGCCGGGGCAGCCTCGACAACGTCCGCAACTCCGTCAACACGTTCATCACCCGCTGGGAAGAGTTCGACAAACGCCGCCAGATGTCCGGCACCCACGTGGGCCCCTACGGCGTCGCGCCCTACTACTTCTACTTCGCCCACTACTCCGCAGCGCAGGCCATCGAACTGCTCCCCGAGGCCGAACGCCCCGCCCTCCGCGAGAAGTGCAACAAGCTCCTCTTCTCCGTCCGCCAGGAAGACGGCACCTGGAACGACCGCGTCTTCAAACGCTCCGCCAACTTCGGCACCTCCTTCGCCTGCATGGCGATGCTCCAGCCCGTGCTCCCCAAGCCCATCGGCTACACCCCGCCGAAGAAGGATGAGCCGAAGAAGACCGCAGGCGCGGGGGCACGGGCCGAGTAAGGGCCGCGTGCTGGCCCAGCACGCCGCGCCGGGCCAGCACGCCGAGTAAGGCCAGCGCTGCGCGGGCGGCCACCGGTCCGTACCATCACCCAACGTGCCGCAATCGCTCGCCTCACCACGCATCGCGGCCACCCCCTTGCCCCCGCTCAATCCACCGCCCGCCGACCCGCGGATCGCCCGCAGCGGCCTGATCTACGGGCTCGCCGCGTACACGTGGTGGGGCCTCTCGCCGCTCTACTTCAAGCTGCTGCCGGGCGTCCCGGCGCTGGTGATTCTCTGCCACCGATTTGTCTGGTCGGTGCTGCTGCTGGCGGTGCTGATCACCGCGTTCCGTCGCTGGCCGCAGGTGCGGGCGACGCTCGCTGACTCGCGCCTGCTGCGGTGGCTGCTGCTGACCGCCGCGCTGATCACCTGCAACTGGCTCGTCTTTATCTACGCGATCGAGACGCACCGGCTGGTGGATGCGAGCCTTGGGTACTTCATCAACCCGCTCTTTACCGTCGTGCTGGGGATGGTCTTCCTGGGTGAGCGGCTGACCGGTGCGCGGTGGGCGGCGGTTGCCCTTGCGCTTGGGGGCCTTGTTTATCTCGCTGTAGCACAGGGGAGCGGGCTGCCGTGGATCGCCGTCAGCCTGCCGGTGACGTTCGGGTTCTACAGCCTCATCCGCAAGCGCACGCCGGTTGACCCGATCACCGGGCTCTTTGTCGAGACAGCCTTCCTCTCGCCGCTGGCGCTGGCGTACCTCGCCTGGGCGCACACACGCCCGGAGGCCGCGGGCACGCCGCTCAACGCCGCCGGCACGCTGGCGATCCTCTCACTCGCCGGCGCGGTCACGACCGCGCCGCTGATCTGGTTCGTGGCCGCGGCGCGGCGGCTGCCGATGGTGACGCTGGGGTTCCTGCAGTTTCTCAACCCCACGCTGCAGTTTCTGACGGCGGTCGTGCTCTTTGGTGAGCCGTTCGCCGGCGCGAAGCTGGTGGCGTTTGCGCTCATCTGGATCGCGGTGGCGGTGTTTGTGGCCGACCTGGCTTGGCGCGCCAATCGCGCCCGCAGAGCGTGACAGGGCCGAGCGAATCAAGGCGCGTGCGCTGCCCTTGGGGTGCGAGCGCGCGGCGGCTACAAGCCCCAGGGGGTGAAGGTGGTCTTCGCGCCTTCGGCCTGCTTCTTGATCTCGGAGTTGGCGCTCGCTGCGCCCTCGGTGATGCGGTCGGGGAGGTTGATCTCGCGCATCAGGGTCCAGAACTCGTCGGGGGTGGCGACGCGCCCGCCCGCCGCCGGCTTGGACCAGAAGGCGTAGATGTACGACCAGCCCGTCAGTTTGTCTTCTTCTTTGTTGCTCGAGAGCAGCGCGTTGAGCTGCGCCGCGGCGGTTCTGTGGGCGGCTTCGTTGTCGCCGAGTCGGCTCGCCTGCCAGGCGTCGTACGAGGCGGCGGGCGCGACGGCGGCCGCGGCGCCGTTCCCTTGCCCAGCGCTGCGCGGCGCGGCTGCGCTGGCGCGGTGCGGGGTGGGTCCATCGGGGGTGGTCACCACCTGCCGGTTGAACTCGACCATGCCCGCGACGTACATGCCGCCGACGGTCACCACGACACCTGCCGCAAAGCTGATGATGCAGTACAGCGCTTGATGCTTGCCCATTGTGCTTCCTTTCGTACAGGGTCGTCCGGGGCAAATAGTACGTACGGCCCCGAGGGGCTCTGGTTGAATTCCGTGGGGGATGGCGGGGCTGGGGCACGGCCGACCGGAACCCAAGCGCGGCGTGCCTGCGCCTGAGGGGCATGCGCGGTGCGCGGCTAGCTGGAGTCGGCGTGTAGATCTATGTCTAGGTCGTCGTCTGGGTCGGCGTCTGGGTCGGCGTCTGGGTCGGTGTATGGGTTGGTAGTGCGCTGGGAGGTGGCTCTCGCGCTGGTTCGGGACATGGCCGCGGCGGCCGCGCGCGCTTCGTAGCGTCGGCGGGCTTCGGTGATGCCGATCTCTCTGCAGAGGTGGAGGAATTCGGCGTCGGACATGGGGGAGAGAGGGGGGTCTGGAGTCTGGGGCGAAGAACCCTCACCTGTCGTCTGCGCCGACATCCTCTCCCGTTGGGGAACGGGAGAGGTGGGGAGAGCGGATTCGCGTGTGCTGGGTTGTGAGTCGAGAGACTGATCAACACCTGAAGGCGCAGACCCCCTCATCCGGCCGCATTCGCGTCCACCTTCTCCCCGAGTGCGGGGCGAAGGGGAAGCGAGCGCGGCTGCTCGGGCGGCGAACCTTGGGGGGATTGGGTGGCAGAGTTCCTGGAGGGTGCGGGCGTGTGCTCAAAGAGGAGGCCGTTCGTCCAAGTGCGCACGCCCGGTGACCATGAAAAAGCTGGGTTGTTGATGTTTGCGCTGGTTAAGCTGCTCGATGCAGAAGCAATTAGGATTCGCACTCGTGCGGGAAGTTCAGCGCCCGCCGCACGGAAACGCAGCAGCCCGATGTCTTCGTCCGGCAGACCGGTGATCCCGTCAGGAGAAGTGTCGGCGATGTGAACAATGATGTCTGAGCCTTGGGCTGGAGTACCGAGATCGATCACCCCGCCCGCGATGCTCTGCCACGCGCCACCGTTGATTCGGTACTCCACCGCGGCGCTTGCGACACTCGCGAATGCACCAGTTATCGACGCCAGAAAAGTGAAGAGAATGCTCTTGTTCATGGCCTGCTCCGATCGAGAAGATGGAAGCTTACCGTTACCAAGTGCGAAAATGCACCTCTCCATTCAGGTGGATGGAATGTGGAAAACTATCTACGCCGCCTCGCGAAAATTGCTACACCTGTGGTTGCAAGTACCGCCCCGCTCGACGGTGAGGGCACGGCTTGCGCAGCGATCCGTAGGCCGTAGTTGAATCCAGTTGCTGATGGAAGGTCCGAAGGATAAAGATAGATGCGATCTCTTTGCAGGGCACCGTCAGCAGCTGCGCTGCCGTGAAATAGTCGAACTCGATTACCCCCGCCCGCATCGATCGCCGTCTCCAGCCACTCCCCAGCTCCTCCCGCAGTGTCGAGCAATCCCCATGGGCTCTGGGCCACGTCCCAGTAGCTCCCCAGCGGCGTGCTCCACGGCGCACCCGGGGTGTCACCCGGCCCCAGCCATGACGAATTGGCCTGAGCCACAGAGCCGTTCACCATCGTGCCCGGCGCCCCGTAGGTCGGTCGGGTGTCCTGGGTGATGTTGTACTCCCAGTACCCCCCTTGCCCGGGCCCGTAGCGGTTGGGGTCGTAGTGCTGGCTCGCCATCACCTCGTTCATGGTGGGGATCCAGAACCGCGCACCGGGCGTGTGGGTAAGCTGGTCGGTGAAGTGGTTCCCCTGCACGTAGCCGAAGGTGCTCACGTCGTACGCGCCGCTCATGAACGCGGCCTGCGTCACGGCCTGATCGTTGTGCAGCCAGTTGCAGTACATCGCCGCCGTCCGCCAGGTGATGCCCCCCACCGGGCTCATCTCGCGCCCCGCCTGCGACACGATGTGCCCTCCCGCCACGGTGAAGTTCGCGAAGGTGGGGTTCTGCACGTGCGGCACGCTCTGGCCGGTGAGGCGCACATGCGCCACCGCGTCAAAGAACGCCGCCCACTGCGCGTTGGTCACCTCGTAGCGACCGATGCGGAACTCCTGCGTGATCGTTCCTGCGCCGTTGCCGGGGGTGTTGCCAAGTTCGGGCCGGAAGAACGGTGCGTTGTTGAGCGCCGGGATGGTGACGAACTCCGCGCCATACTGGTAGGTCACTTGCGGGCCGGCACCGCCACCTTGTGCCTGGGCCGCTGCAGAAAACGGCACGCTCGGCGCGCCGGGCATCGGCTGAGATTGTGCCAGAGCAACACCGGACAGGCCGGCGGCGATCGCTCCCACCAAACACGAAAAACAATGGCCGCGCTTCAAGCGACATACTCCCACCAGGAAGACACCACTGATCCGTGGGAATGCAACCGCCGGTTGCGGGAATCGAGAGTGGCGAGGGCCGGTAATCAGCCCCAGCCCAGCTTCCTAGGCAGGCTCGACCTCCACAATGGCCAGCGTCGGCCCCAGGCTGGCGCTCTGGACGGGCATGCCGGCCATGGCGTCAAAGGCCGCGGTGACGGTCAGCTCGGCGATGCGTTCGGTCTGCATGCGGAGAACGACGCGGCGTTCGGCGGCTTCGAGCAGCACGATCGGGTCGTGCCAGTGGGCGATGGTGAAGCCGGGGGGCTTGTATTCGGGGTGGTCGCGCAGGTAGAGCGACAGGTGGGCCGCGGCGTTGGTTGAGCAGGCCATGACGCCGTCTGGCCTGTCGGACTTGCCCATGAGGGCGGCGGCTGCGCCGTAGAGGGGTGAGTCGCGGCGGGGGGCCTCTTGCGAGCGGAGGGGGAGGGCGGGGTGGACCTCGACGCGTGGCTGCAGGCTGAGTGTGCGGGCGGCCTTGGCCCAGCCGCGGTATTGATCGTGGGTCTGCTCGAGGGTTTCGAGGCGGCCGCCGGTGCGTGGCAGCAGGGGCGTCCACATCAGCGTGCGCTTGAGGCCCAGGCCCTGCAGGGTGACCAGCGCCAGGCGGCCGGCTTCTTCCCAGTCGGTGCGCACGCTGTGGCCTTCGCCGGGGAGGTACTTCATAAAGACCTCGACGACGGCGGTGCCGGCTTCACGGAGCTGCTCGATCAGGCGGCTGAGGGAGCCGTCGTCGTTCCAGGTGCGGTTGACCACCAGGGCATCGACGCGGATGTCGGCCATGCGGGTGAGCATCTGCTTCTGCGAGGTTGCGTCAACGGTCAGGGCGGTGACGGGAAGGAAGCCGCGCGAGAGCACGCGCTGTTGAAAGACGAGGCTGAAGTCTGCGTAGTTGTTGGCGTATTCCTCGCTCACAACGGCCGCGACGAGGAACGATCGCTGCTGGCTCAGCCCGCGTGCGGCGAGGTTGGGGCGGTAGTTGAGCCGCTTAGCGGCTTCCAACACCCGCGCCCGGGTGGCGGCGCTGAAGCGGCTCCCTTTGCCCAGGACGATCAAGTTGGCGGTTGGGCGGCTGACGCCGGCGGCGGCGGCGATCTCTTTGAGCGTGACTGGCATGTGCAGGGGCAGTGTAAACAGTGTTGACAACACGTGCCGCCCACGCCCCCCTAGGGGTGGCGGCTGCCGGGGTGGGACCGGGGCAAACCCCTGAGCCGCGCGGGGGTGTGGGATAGGACTTGTCAGCTAAACCCCGGCGGGGCCGGGCCTTGCGCACGTTTGGGCGAAAGTGTGTACCATGACGATCCCGCAGGGCACCTCAACGCCCGACGGTTCACGCGACGACGGAGATGACCCCATGGCGAAGATGTTCTACACGCTCGACGAGGCCGCCAAGAAGCTGAGCAAGACGGCCGACCAGGTGAAGAAGATGGTCGAGTCGGGCCAGCTTCAGGAGTTCCGCGATGGCGACAAGCTGGTCGTCAAGCGTGAGCAGATCGAGGCCATGACCGCCGACGAGCCCGATGCGCCGATCAGCCTTGCCGACAGCGGCGAGATGTCGCTGACGGATTCGGGCAGCGGCAGCGGCACCGGCGCGGGCGAGAGCACCAAGGAACGCAGCGGCATCTCGATCTTCGAGGCCGATGAGCTCGACAACACCGCCGATGCGAGCGCGCAGACGCAGGTCACCCAGTCGGTCGGTGGCATCCGCGTGCCGGACGCCGGCGGCTCGGGCTCGGGCCTGCTGGACCTGACGCGCGATTCGTCGGACGACACGGGCGTGGGCGCGGGGCTGATGCAGGACATCTACAACTCGTCTGACAGCGCCGACGAGGCCGTGCCGGCCTCGGGCGGGCGTTCGGGCGGGGCGTTGTTTGAGTCAACGGGCGTCAACAGCGACATGAGCGCTGGCGCACCGATGATGGTCTACGCCGAGCAGATCGATGGTGTGGGCAGCGGGCTGGCGGGTGGCCTGGCGTTTGGCATGATCGCCGCGCTGCTGCTGGCGCTGTTTGCCGTCATCGCCGGGCTGGCCGGTGCGGGCGCTGCGATCACGGGCATGGGGACCGGGATGTTCTGGGGCCTGATCGGCGCTGTTGCGGGCGTCACGATCATCGGCGCCGGGCTGGGCGCGTTTATCGGCAGCCGCAACAAGTAAGCGCGACGGCACAACTGAATGTCACTTCGACGGCCCGCCTGGTGCGGGCCGTTTTCATTTGGGGGACGAAGTTGGGCGGGCTGGGGGGGGCGGGGGGAGCTGGGCGATCTGGCCGGGTCAGGGCAGGTCAAGCTGCGGGCGCTCGATGCAGCCGCCGCGGATGCCGAGCGATTCGAGCAGCGGCGTGCGGGCGTAGAGCAGCTGGGGGGGTGCGCCCGGGGCGCAGCGCAGCGTCAGGGCGACGATGCCCGCGACGGTGAAGTGCTGCAGCCCATCGGCGTGCTCGATGCTCACCGGGCCGCCGTAGGCGAGGCGGACTTTTTCACCGCCGGCGGGTGTGAGCGTCGCGTGCGCGGAGCGGTCGTCGATGGTGATCGCCAGTGCGGCGGGGCCGCCGTCGGCCTCGGCACGGGCCAGGAGCCAGCGCACGCAGGTTGTGGTGCTGCGGCCCGGCGCGCCGGTGGGCTGCTGCGTGGAGGCGGCCGGGGGTGTTCTTGAGACGAAGGTGGTCACGGGCGCGCCCCCTTGCCCGGGGGCAGGGTGTCGCGGCTGAGTGCATCGGCGGCATCGCGCAGTTCCTGAGCGGGGAGTTCGAGGAAGTGCTCGGCGACCTTGTCGATGGTGTGGAGCACGCCGATCATGGCGTCGAGCCGGCGGTTGTGCTCGGCGACGTCGGACCCGCCGGTGGCGGTGAGCGTCGGCTCGGTGCTGTCGCGGATCTCCGAGAGCACGGCCAGCACGGGGTGGATCTCGCGGCGGATGCGTTCCTGCACGACAGCGCGGAGGATGGACCACGAGTCGGGCTCGGCGACGTAGTACTCCTTACGGTCGCCGCGTTTGTGCTCACGCGAGACGATGCCCCAGTCGACCAGGGCCCGCAGGCTCATCGAGGCGTTGCCGCGGCTGATGGCGAGGCGTTCCATCACGTCGTCGGTGCAGAGTGGCTGGCCGACGATGAAGAGGAGTGCGTGCACCTCGGCCATGGTGCGGCTGATGCCCCAGGTGGAGCCCATCTGCCCCCAGGCGGCGATGAAGCGGTCCTGGGCGGGTGTCAGCGAGACGGGTTTGCCTGATCCGCGGGGCATGTACGACAAGGGTAACGAAGGGCAGCGTTGAAGGCAACTGAATTTTCAGTAAGAATTGAAACAACGCGGCTATGGGGCTGTTTTGGCAGGCGGCCTGCTACCAGAGGGCGTCGATGACGCCGGCGGTGCCCACGGCGATGCTCACGCAGCCGTTGATGGTGAAGAAGGCCATCGGCAGGCCGGCGAGGCCGCGGCGGATGAGCACGAGGTGCTCGACGACCAGGAGGATGGCGGCGATGGCGACGGCGGCGGCGAAGAGCGGGCCGAAGCGGGGCTCAAATCGCCAGGCGAGGAAGAGGCAGGCGGCAGCGCCGGCGTGCATCGCGCGGCTCACCCAGGCGGCGCGCTTTGCGCCGAGCCAGGCGGGGATGCTGTGGAGGCCCTTGGCGCGGTCGAACGCTTCATCCTGCAGCGCGTAGAGCACGTCAAAGCCCGCGACCCAGAGCGCCACGAAGCCGGCGAGCAGCAGGATCGACGGGTGCAGCGCGTGCGGCGGGTTCACGGCCAGGCACGCGGCGATGGGGCTGATGGCGAGCGCTGTGCCGAGCAGCAGGTGGCAGGCCGCGGTGAACCGCTTGGCGAAGGAGTAGAGGGCGAGCCAGGCGAGCACGGGGACGCTCAGCGCCACGGGCCAGGGGTTCTTGAACAGGAACCAGAACGCGGCGCACACGCCGACAAACAGCAGCGCGCACGCCGCGGCGAACACCTTCGCCTGCTGCGCTGGCAGCCGCCCGCTTGCCACCGCGCGCCGTGCGGTGCGCGGGTTCTCGGCGTCGATGCGGGCATCGGCGATGCGGTTGACGAGCATGGCCCACGTGCGAGCGAGGACCATGGCCGCGACGACGAGCGTGAGTTTCTGCACGGTCACGCCCCACTGCTCATCGAGCGGGCGTGCCAGCACCGCGCCGAGGATCGCGAAGGGGAGGGCGAAGACCGAGTGGGTGAGTTTGATGTCCGTCGCGGCGAGGCGCAGGCGGGCGCCCAGGCCTGCGTCTGCTGCGTGCTGTGCGGCAAGGGTGCTCACGGCCAACCGTACGCGCTGGGCCGTTGCAGAGGCGACCGGGCATGCGACGACGCCCCGCAGCACGAGTTGCGGGGCGTCGCTCAAGAAGGTCTGGGTTGTGCCGCGGATTACGTCCGGCGGTTGCGGCGCATGGCGACCGCAGCGCCGACGAGGATGGCCGGCAGCGTGCCGGGTGCCGGCGCAACGGGCGGGCCACCACCGCCGCCGCCGCCGCCACCGCCGCCGCCGCCTGGCACGTGGGGGAATTCGCCGGGCTTGGTCGGCGGGATGTAGGGGTTGTTGCCGAGCGGGTCGAAGCGGCTGTAGCCGCCGAT
>JAUXUZ010000297.1 GCA_030680655.1 Phycisphaerales bacterium | reverse complement strand
TCGAGCCCGCTGATCGAGGCCGCGGGCTTCTTGATCCACTGCTCGCGCATCTGGTCAAAGTCCGAGACCAGCTGCACATCCAGCTTCGTGCTGGTGCCGGTGGCGGTATCGAGCAGCCACACGTCGGCGCCGTACTGGTAGACGATGCGCCCCGACTTGGCGTCGGCGCTGGGGAACGAAACGTCAAAGTCGGTGTGGCGGGTGTGCTGCTTCAGGTCCTTGCCGTCGAGGGTGGCGGACCAGATGTTCATCACCGCGGCCTCGTTGTCGCGGTCGGAGGCGAAGTAGACACGGGGCGGGTCACCGATCACCATGGCATCCTTGCTGATGCCGTCGTAGTCGGTCGTCAGCGGCACGGCCTCGGCCGCCCCGGCGTCGAACCGCCACAACTGCTGGATGTACCCGCCCTTGTAGCGGCGGGTGTGGCTCCCCTGGAACGGCAGCCGGGTGAAGATGAGCGTCTTGCCGTCGGCGGTGTACGACCCCTGGTCGGCCTCGTAGAGCGGCACGGGCGTGGCGACGTTGGTGGCAAGGTCGACCTGCGCGAGTTGAACCGACGGGAGCGACGAAAACTCGCGCGTGCCGTAGAGCACCTTGCCGTCGGGCGTCCAGCCCACGAAGGTCGTCCGCGCGTTCGCGGCGCCACCCCAGGTGCGCCGCACCGGGAGGCCACCCGCAACCGGCATGGTGTAAACCTCGCCGCTCTCGCGTGCGCCAGCGCCGCCGTCTTCGTAGTTGGCGAGGAAGGCGATGGTCTGGCCGTCGGGCGAGAGAGCGGGGTGCGACTCGGGCCCGGGGTGCGTGGTGAGGCGCGAAGCGCGGCCGCCGGCTGCGTTCACCGTCCAAAGGTCGCCTTCGGCGACGAACACGATCGAATCGCCGTGGATCGTCGGCTGCCGGTAGTAGCCGTTGGTTGTCGCGGCGATCGGCGGGACGACGGGGGCCGGTGATGGGACCTGGGCGATGGGTTGAGCGCACGCGGCGGCGACAAGCAGGGCGGCAAGGGTCATGGCGGCTCCGGGTGGAACGGGTGCGGTGAAGAGCGGGAACTTGCTGAACGGGCTTGGCAGTCTACCGATGCGCGGCAGCGGTCGCCCAGACTCCGGCCGCGCAGATTGGCGTGCCGGGCCCATGGATGGACGACCCCACGCTTGAGGGGTCGTGCGTCCACACCTTTAGAGATTCCGCGCACAATTTGCACGAACGGCCTACGAACATCGTTCAATTCCGCTATTGACCCGTGCAATACGGGAACCGCCCGGGGTGCAAACGCGGACTTTACCGGTTATACTGCCCTTACGCCTCTCTGGGGAAATGAAGCATGGCCGCGGACGATCTCGTGTACAGAATGAAGCAGCTGCCGCCCAAGGTATGGGCCATGGTCGGCATTTCCGCGGTGCTGGTGGTTGCGCTCGCCTGGGCCTGGTGGCCCGAAGGGCCTGCGAAGGTTGACCCCGCAGCGCAGCAGGCGCTGGACACAATCAAGAACGACAAAGATGCAAACCCGCCGGTTGCGGATGTTCCGCCGCCGACGGATGGGCCGCGCCGCAAGGCGATCAAGACGAAGTGACGCCCGGGTGTGGGCGCCGCACGATTCTCGTGGGGCGTTCCGGGTGTCTGACAATCAGGAGTGGACGAAATGAACTTTCAGAAGAGCCGGAGCGGTTTCACGCTCATCGAGTTGCTGGTTGTAATCGCCATCATCGCATTGCTGGTGGGCATCCTGCTCCCCGCGCTGCAGACCGCCCGGCGAGCGGCGCAGAACGCGGTGAGCCTGGTCAACCTCAAGAGTTGCGGCGGCTCGATCTTGATCTATGCCAGCGACTTCCGCGACCAGGCGATGAACCCCTTCAACCCCACGTTCGGCGCCGTCGGCGGCAGCACGACGCTGTGGTACGACATCCGGGTGCCGAGCCTCCCCGGCTCAGTCTGGCGTTTCGACGATGCCAACTACCAGACCGAGATGTTCGCGTTCCACTGGACCAGCCTGATGATGAACTACATCAGCCCCAACGACCTGCGGTCGGCCGTGCAGTTCAACCCCGCCGACACGACCGTGATCCAGCGTTTCCGCAACGATTACCAGGCGCAGCAGGCGCTGGGTGACTACATCTGGGACGGTTCGTACGTCTACTCACCCACGTTCTGGTTCCACCCCGACCGTTACACCCCGGCAACCCGCGGCAGCCCGACTGCCCCAAACCAGCTTGGCGGCATCCGTTCGGTGAAGTACAACCTTCTCTCTCAGGTTCGCTACCCGACAGCGAAAGCAATGACTTGGGAGCGCTTTGACACGAAGGACAAGAAGCGTCCGGGTGCCATGCTGCCGCCGCAATGGAACAACCCCAACGCCTCCCCCAACGTGGGCTTTGCTGAAGGGAGCGTTTCGCAGGTAAAGATCTCCGACCTCGTCACGCTTGCCAACTCGAGCGACCCGCTCATCTCAAACGTGTACCGGCCCACCAACCCTGTCTGGAACCTTCCGACCACACTGCTGGGAAACTACAGCATGGCGCAGGATGGTTTCGAGAACGGTCAGGGCGGCACCACCGCCTACCCGGCCTTCTTCTGGGGCACGCGCGACGGCATCAAGGGCAAGGACATCTCGACACGCTGATCGAAGCGTCATGATCGCCAAACAACAAAGTCCCCGGCGGTTCACCGCCGGGGACTTTTCATTTGACCGCCACGCCCGCGCTTACTCGTCGTCGCCGCGCAGTTTGGCTACCACCGAGAAGTCCTCCAGCGTTGTGGTGTCCTGGGTGATCTTCTCCACGCCCGCGGCGACATCCCGCAGCAGCCGGCGCATGATCTTGCCGCTGCGCGTCTTTGGCAGGCCCTCGGCGAAACGCACGGTGTCGGGCCGGGCCAGGGCCCCCACTTCCTTCGCGACGTGGGCGGCGAGTTCCTTCTTCAGCGCTTCGTCAGCGGCGCGCCCGTTGGTCTTCAGCCACGCGGGCTTGAGCGTGACGAACGCGCAGATCGCGTTCCCCTTCACCGCGTGGGGCACGCCGACGACCGCGGCCTCGGCGACGGCGGGGTGGCTGACCAACGCGCTCTCGACCTCCATCGTGCCCAGCAGGTGCCCGCTCACCTTGATCACATCGTCAACGCGCCCCATCATCCAGATGTAGCCGTCGGCGTCGGTGCGGGCGCCGTCGGCCGAGAAGTACCACGGCGTGCCGGTGGCTGGGTCTTTCAGCCGGCCCCAGTAGTTGCTGATGAACCGCTCGCGGTTGCCGAAGACGCCGCGGAGCATCCCCGGCCACGGCTTGCGGATGGCGAAGAGGCCCCCCTTGTTCGGCGGCATCACCTCGCCCTGCTCGTTGACCACGGCGGCGTCGATCCCCAGCATCGGCAGCGTGCACGAGCCGGGCTTGGTGGGCGTTGCGCCCGGGAGCGGCGTGACGACGTGCCCGCCGGTCTCGGTCTGCCAGTAGGTGTCAACGATCGGGCGGCCGCCGCCGGTGGGCCCGCCGCCGCCGATGTGCGTGTGGTACCACATCCACGCCTCGGGGTTGATCGGCTCACCGACCGAGCCGAGCACGCGGAGCGAGGAGAGATCGAAGCGCGCGGGGAGGTCGTCACCCCACTTCATGAACGTGCGGATGGCCGTGGGCGCGGTGTAGAACTGCGTGACCTTGTGGCGCGCGATGATGTCCCAGAACCGCTCGCCCTGGCCCGGGCGGCCGTCGATCGCCGGGTAGTTGGGCGCCCCTTCGTACATCAGCGTGGGGACGCGGTTGGCCAGGATGCCGTAGAGCACGTAGGAGTGACCGGTGACCCAGCCGATGTCGGCCGTGCACCAGAAGACCTGCCCGGCATCGGGGATCAGGTTGAACGTGAGGCGGGCGCTCATCTGCGTGAAGGCGAGGTAGCCGGCGGTGGTGTGGACGATGCCCTTGGGCTTGCCGGTTGAGCCGGAGGTGTAGAGCAGGAAGAGCATGTCCTCGCTCTGAACGGGTGCGCAGGGGCAATCGGGCGAGGCGACGGCGGCGGTGTCGTGCCACCAGTGATAACGCGTGCCCCCCGCGCGGGCCTGGCCGGTCGCGAACCCGGCATCACCGGCGCCGATGCGCCGCACGACCAGCACATCGCGCACGGCGTGCCCCTGCTCGTGCAGCGAAGCGACGGCCTCGTCAACGTTCTTCAGCAGCGGCACAACCTCGCCGCGCCGGTAGCCGCCGTCGGCGGTGATGATGATGCGGCTGTCGGCGTCGCTGACGCGCTCGGAGATGGCGGTGCTGGCGAACCCGCCGAAGATCACCGAGTGGGCCGCCCCGATGCGGGCACAGGCGAGCATCGCGACCGCCAGTTCGGGGATCATCGGCATGTAGATGGTGACGACGTCGCCCTTCTTCACGCCCATCGCTTTGAGCGCACTGGCGGCGCGGGCGGCACGGTTCTGCAGCTCGCCGTACGTGAGCCGCATGACCTCGTGCCCCTTGGGCCCGACCGGCTCACCCTCCCAGATCAGCGCGGTGGCGTTGCCGTGCCCGGCGGCGACGTGCCGGTCGACGCAGTTGTAGCAGGCGTTGAGGGTGCCGCCGTCGAACCAGCGGGCGTCGGGTGGGTTCCAGGTGCAGACGGTGGTGAAGGGGGTGAACCAGTCGAGGTTCTTCGCCTCTTCGCGCCAGAAGCCGTCGGGGTCGCTCACCGAGCGGGCGTGGAGGCGGCGGTACTCATCGAGCGAGCCGATGTGCCACGCCGAGAAGCCGAGCTCCTTCGCCGGGCGCGGCGGGAAGACGCGGTTCTCGATGAGCGTGGAGTCGTACGAGCCTGAGTCGGCGGAGGGCGTGGCAGGGACGGGGGGAGGAGTGGTTGCGCTCATCGGTGGTTCCTCGCGTGGGTCCGAGCGGACCGTGCACGCGAGTATACAACGAGGCGCGAAGGGGTTGGGCCGCCGTCAGATCGTTGACTCGGTCGCCCGCATGACCTCTTCAACGCTGGTTGCGCCGCGCACGGCCTTGCGGAGCCCGTCGGTGCGCAGGTTGACCATGCCGCGCTCGGTGCACAGGCGCCGCAGCTCGGAGACGCTGGGGTTGCGGGCCACCACGTCGCGGAGCTGGTCGTCGATCACCAGCAGCTCGTAGAGGCCCACGCGCCCAGAGTAGCCGGTGTTGCGGCACTTCTCGCACCCCTTGTGGGCCCACATGTGCTCGGCGTTCATGCCGTTGACGGCGAGGAACTCGGCCATGGACTCGCTGGGGGTGACCTCGCGCTTGCACTCCTTGCACAGGCGGCGCACCAGCCGCTGGGCGAGCACGGCGTTGACCGCGGCGCCGACCAGGAACGGCTCGATGCCGATGTTCACCAGGCGCGTGATCGAGGAGGGCGCATCGTTGGTGTGGAGCGTGCTGAGCACAAGGTGGCCAGTCAACGCGGCCTGGATGGCCGTGACGGCGGTGTCAAGGTCGCGGATCTCACCCAGCAGCACAACGTCAGGGTCCTGGCGCAGCAGCGCCTTGAGGGCCTTGGAGAACGTCATGCCGATCTTCTCGTGCGTCTGCACCTGCGTGACGCCCTCGATGTGGTACTCCACCGGGTCTTCGACGGTGGAGATGTTCATCGAGTTCTTGTCGAGCTGCTTGAGCGACGCGTAGAGCGTGGTGGTCTTGCCCGAGCCGGTCGGGCCCGTCACCAGCACGATGCCGTGGGGCACCTCGATCTGCGACGACCACAGCTGCAGGACATCGGCGTCGAAGCCCAGGTCGGTCAGGTTGACGTTGATCGACTTGGTGTCGAGGATGCGCATGACGATCTTCTCGCCGTAGGTCGACGGCAGCGTCGACACGCGCAGGTCGAGCTTGCGACCGCCGATCATGCAGCGGATGCGACCGTCCTGCGGCAGGCGGCGCTCGGAGATGTCAAGGTTCGCCATGATCTTCAGGCGGCTGATCATGGCCGGGCCCAGGGCGATGGGCGGGTTCATCGTCTCGTAGAGCTCGCCGTCGATGCGGAAGCGCACGCGGATCTTCTTGTCGCCCGGCTCGATGTGGATGTCCGACGCGCCCTCGCGCGAGGCCGTCTGGATGATGTGGTTGACGTAGCGGATGACCGGCGAGGAGTCGGAGCCGTCCTTCTCAAGGTCGGTCTCGATGTCGGTCTTCTTCTCAACCTGCACGTCGTTCTCGCCCACCTCGGCGAGGATGGCGTTCACGTCGACGTTCTGCGAGTTGCCCTCCCCCATGATCTCCATCGCCCCGCGCAGGTCGAAGCTGGTGATGACCACGCAGCGGATGCTCGGCACGTGCAGGCGGCGCCGCACCTCGTCGAGCAGGAACACGTCGTCGGGGTTCACCACGCCCAGCGTGGTCACCGCGCCGTCGGCCCGCAGCGGGAGCACCTCCTTGGCCTTGCAGAACTCGATGCTCAGGCGCTGGGCCAGCTTGCCGTCGAAGCCGCCGTCGAGCCCCTTGTTGAGGTCCACGCGCTCAAACGTCAGGCCGCGCACGTCCGCCACCGCCTGCTGCACGCGCGGCTCGTCGTTGCACTGCTCGATCGCCAGCTCGGCGAAGCGCTTGCTGGGGCTCCCCTTGAGCACCGTCTCGATCTGGTCGCGCTGGGCCGGGGTGATCACCGAGCGGGCAAGCAGCAGCTCCGACAGGTCGCGCCCGCGGTCGTCGCCCGCTTCGTCGCCGCCGGGGGCGTAGATCTCGCTGAGGGTCTGGCCCATCGAGGCCTGGGCGCCGCCCCTTGGGGCAACCGGCACGGCCGGGTCGTGGTCGAACGTGACGTTCTCAGCGAACGACCGCTGGCCCGTCGGCACGGCGGGGAGGATCGAGAACGACTCCTCGGCGCGGTCGATGGCGTGCCGCCGCCGCTGCTCGGGCACCGCCGGGGTGGGCGCAGCGCGCGGCACGCTTGCGCCGCCGGGCGAGCTGGCGTTGACACCAAGATCGTTCAGGAGCTGGTCGATGTCGAACTTGCCCACGCGGTTTCGCCTTTGCTTGTTGCCGCGGCCGTGCCGGGGTATCCGGTCACGCGCCGCAGCGCCGACGGTCAGCGACCGTCCATGGAGAGAATGAACGAGAACCCTTCGAGCGAGACGGTGACCTCACGCCCCTCGATGGCGGTGACGGTGAACCGGGGTGTAGGAACAGACGATCCGCCCGCGGGCGCATCGCCCAGCTTGTCGCCGACGCGGTAGGGCTTGCCGTTGATGCGCGCGACGGCGCTCGAACCACCCATCACGCCCTGGAGCTTGTAATCTGCCAGCGCCGCCAGCAGCTC
>JAUXUZ010000083.1 GCA_030680655.1 Phycisphaerales bacterium | reverse complement strand
CGGCCAGGGCCTCGGCGCAGTCACCCCCTTGCAAGAGGAACCGCTTGCCCGTCTGCGCATCGGCGATCAACTGCTTGAGTCGCTCGATCTCGCCGCTGGTGACCAGCGGGGGGAACTGACGCAGCCGCTCGACGCTGCGCTGCAGGGCGGCGGGGTCGGGGTAGGGCGTGTCCATGGCGATCGGCTTGCTCTGCCACGAGAGCGGGTGCCACGGGTTGGGGCTGCTGGCGTGCACGGCGGATGGTATCGGCACAGTCGAGCGCCGCGTGACCCGGTGTGCCCCGGCAGAAGTTGCGCGGTGCGGTCTGTTACGGATGGGTTTTTCTCGGACGGGGGTGAAGTGCCCCCATTGTTGAGTCGATTGGTGCGGTGGCCGCGGGCGTATCTGCGGCGATCCAAGACCCGCGGCGACCGCCGCACGGAGCACACCATGAACCGCAAGAACAGCACCCGTAAGACCGCGTCCAACAGCAAGAGCCGCAACGCCAAGTCGTTCAACAAGAAGTCAACCTGGAAGAAGACGACCGCGAAGAAGACCACGGCGAAGAAGACTGCCACGAACAAGACGACCGCCAAGAAGTTCGCCACCAAGCGCACCACCGCGAAGGCGTTCAAGAGCAACACCAAGAAGAACAACACGTTCTCCGGCTGGGGCTACAACGCCAAGACCGGCAACTTCACGTTCAAGAAGGCTCGCACGACCAAGAAGAACACCCGCAAGGCCACGGCGACGCGCAAGGGCACGACGACCAAGACCGGCACGTTCAAGAACAACCGCTCGCGCACGGCCCGCAAGGCCGCGTGAGCTGATCGCTTTCGCATCTTAGAGAGGCCCGTGCGTGACAGCGTGCGGGTCTTTTTCGTTCTCAGCGGCAAAGCATCGCGACGCCCGCGGCAACGGCCGCGGTCTCGGTGCGGAGCACGTGCGGGCCGAGTCTTACAGACGCCGCGCCCGCCGCGCGCAGGGTGATGAGCTCCGCGTCGGTGAACCCCCCCTCGGGGCCAACGAGCACGACAAGGTGGTCGGCGCGCGGCAGGGCGGAAGGGGGCAGACCGTCGGCGTCGGCGACGAGCATCGCGCCCGCTGGTGGCTTGTGAGATGCGCTCCACGCGGCCGCGTCGGCGACGGAGACCGGCGGGTCGATCGCCAGGTGCCACGCGCGCCCGCACTGCTTGCTCGCCTCGGTAGCGATGCGCTGCAACCGCTCGGCCTTGTGGTCGGCGTCGGTCACCGAGCGCGAAGCGACGAGCGGGCGCCAGAGCGCCGCCCCGGCCTGGGCGAGCTGGTCGATCATGTGCGCTGCGCGGTCAGCCTTGGGGACCGCGGACCAGAGCTCGACGCGCGGCGAGGTGGGGGGCTCCTGCCGCACCGATTCGATACGCAGGTCAAGCAGGGCGTCGCGCTTACGTTTGTCGCTGGCGGTCACGGTGGCGGTAGCGACCGTGCCGCGGCCGTCTAAGAGCTCCACCGTGTCGCCCTTCTGCACGCGTTTGACAGCGACGGCGTGCCACGCCTCGTCACCGGTGAGCGAAAAGGCGGTTCCCGCGGCGGGAGGGGTGGTTTCAAGGGTGAGGCGGTGCCTGCTCAAGGGGGGAGGGTATTGGGGCCGCGGCGTCCCCGCGGCGGACCCTCCCAGTCATCACGGGTGCAAGTCCGGTAATCGTCCGGTCTTGAGTTTCGGGCGCGACTACACGATGATGGCGGAGAGGAATCTTCTCGGGTCGGTGATTCTCGTATGTCAGTTGATGTTTCCAGCCCGGTGCCGGATGAACTCGACGCGCGCGTCGAGCAGATGCTGGCCCATATGGACCGGGTTCACGCCGAGGTGGTGAACCGGCTGGGCGGTGAGGCCGATGACATCGTGCCGCCGCCGACTCGTGCAAGTCCCCGCGTTTCGCCAGAACCGCCCGTTTCGCCTGTGCCGCCCGAGCCCCCGCCGGCTTCGGGGCTAGACGCGGAGGTCGAGAAGGCGTTGAGCAACGCGGCGGCGGCGAAGAGTGATTCGAGCAGCAAAGGAGTGGATGTGCCCACGGCGACGATCAAGGAACTCGACGATCAACTGGCCAGCGCGGTCCGCGTTGACAGCAGCATCGACGATGACTTCGCCGATGGCACACAGATGGTTGAAGGGCAGAGCCTGGATGTGCCGCTGCCCGATAGCAGCCCGCTGGGTGAACTGCCGACGCTGGGTGCGCCCCCGCAGGTGGTCGTCGCTGCGGCGGCGCAGCTTGTGCCGGCGGTTGCTGAAGCGCCCCGGCCGGTCGCGCCGACTCCGGCACCGGCTCCTGTAGCGGTCGTGGCGCCGGCCGTCAGGCCTGCGCCCGCGCCGAAACCCGTTGCGGCCCCTGCCGCCGCGCCGGTAAAGCCCGTGGCGCCGGCGGTGATCGCCGCCCCGAAGCCGACGGGGCCGACGCTCGCCGATCGCTTCTGGCGCATCGCGACGCCGGTGATGGAGCCGATCGCCGTCCGCCTTGGCAAGCTGCCGGTCGGGTTTCAGCACACGGTGGGATGGATCGGGATCGTGACGCTGTTCATGGCGGGTGCGACGTGGGGGTACGTGTTCTTTTTCCAGGAGACGCGCGTCGGCAGCCACATCGCCGAGGCCGAGGCAAAGGAGCACGCCGGTGCCGAACCGATCGCGGAGTCGAAGTCCGTACCCAGCGGCGGCGATGCGGGCGGCCACGGAGCAACCAAGCCAACGGCTCCCAGGGCGAGTGGTTCGCACGCAGAGCCGAAGGCGACTGAGGGTCGCGCCAACGCGACCGAGGCGCCCCACAGCGCCGGCCAATGACTGCCCGGCGCGAGCGCGTGGGCGTCGGTGCCCTTGAATCCAAGCGTTTTCCGCCCAAAGGGCGCACCGGAGATCTTTTTTATCGAGTTGCTTGACGCGCAGCGAGGGGGTGGGTTACGCTGTAGGTGCATCAAGAGTCCCAGACCTGAAGGCAGGTCTGGGCGGCAACCGAGCGGCCCTGAAAGATGGGAACCGCCGCGGTGCCGAGGCCAACCTGACGGCTCGAAAGAGTGCGGTCAGATCCGATGCGGCGGCCACGAGTGTGGTCAGCAAAATGGGGTTGAGCGTTTCAGCCCTATCCGCCGTCCTGGCTTTGACAGCTCTTGGTGCTTGGAGGCCCGCACATGGCCCTGCAAGCACCGGTCGTTTCTTCTTCCGCCACCCTCACCCCTGTTGCTCCGGTTGCCGTTCCCGCGAACGGTCACGCGGCATCGCACGGCCCCGCTTCGCACACGGCGAAGCCGACGGTCAAGCGGCCCCGCGTGACAAAGAACTCGCGTCCGGCGACCAAAGCGATCCACGGTGGTCAGGAGCATTGTCCGCTTACGGGTGCGATCCTCACCCCGATCTACCAGACGACGACGTTCGTGCAAGACGGGGTCGGCGGCGGCAAGGGGTACTCGTACTCACGTTGCAGCAACCCGACGGTGTTTGCGCTCGAGAAGGCCCTCGGCGCGCTCGAGGATGCGCCCCCCGCGGTTGCGTACTCAACGGGCATCGGCGCAGTGGCCGGCCTCTTCTTCGCCCAGCTCAAAAGCGGCGACCACATCGTGGTTGGCGACGTGATCTACGGCGGGACCACACGCCTGCTGCAGCAGATCCTCGCTCCGCTGGGTGTGCGGGCGACGTGGGTTGACACCGCGAACCCTGCCGCCGTGGCGAAGGCGATCGAGCCGGGCGTGACCAAGCTTGTGCTGATCGAGACGCCCGGCAACCCCACGCTGAAGCTGACCGACGTCGCGGCGATCGCGAAGGTAACCAAGGCCGCCGGCGTGCCGCTGGCGGTGGACAACACGTTCTTCACCGCCGCGTTGCTGCGTCCGCTCGATCTGGGTGCCGACATCAGCATCTACAGCACAACCAAGTACATCGAAGGTCACAACGGCACGATCGGCGGCGCGGTGGTGACCAACGATGAGACGCTGCTTGAGCGGCTGAAGTTTGTGCGCAAGAGCCTGGGGACGATCCAGACCCCTCAGGAGGCGTGGCTGACGCTTCGCGGCCTCAAGACCCTGCCGCTGCGGATCGAGCAGCACTGCCGCTCGGCTCAGCAGATCGCCGAATGGCTCGAGCAGCACCCGGCGGTTTCGCGTGTGCTTTACCCCGGCTTGAAGAGCTTCCCGCAGGCGGAGCTGGCACAGAAGCTGCACGCGAACGGTTTCCATGGGGGCATCGTGACGTTTGAGCTCCACGGCGGCACCGACGCGGCCCTGACCTTCGTGAAGAACGCTTCGCTCTGCGCACTCGCCGAGAGCCTGGGCTCAGTCGAAACAATGCTGACGCACTCGGCGACGATGACGCACGCGGATGTGCCGCGTGCCCAGCGCGAGGCGGCGGGTATCAGGGACGGCCTGGTCCGCCTGAGCGTGGGCCTTGAGGACCCCGACGACATCATCGCTGATCTCCAGGCAGCCTTGGCGACGGTCGAGTAACGAGCATCCTTCGCTTTGGTGTGGGGCCGGCCTGTGTGCGCGGCCGGCCTCACACCGGGCGTCCCTTCTGCAACATCAAACTCAGTCAAAGGTCTTACGCGTCCTGTGCGCTCCACAGGACCTCGGGAGCGGCTCATGTGTACTTTAAACGACAACAACGTGGTAGTGCTGAAACTCGGTGGCTCGGTGCTGGCGAGCGACAAGAGCCTCCCGGCGGCGGTGAGCGAGGTTTACCGGCACTTGCGCGAGGGGAAGCGGGTGGTCGCGGTCGTCTCGGCGATCGGCGAGACGACCGACGGGCTGCTGGGCCGCGCCCGCGCTGTCTACGAGCAGGCCGACGAGCAGACCCTCGCCGCGCTGCTGGCAACGGGCGAGCACACCGCGGCCGCGCTGCTGACACTTGCGTTAGCCCGCGCGGGGATCGATGCCACGAGCCGCACGGTTGAGCAGATCGGCCTGCTGGCGAGCGCGGCGGGAGGGCGTCTTGACGCCGCTCCACTCGCGATCGACACCTGGGCGCTCAGCGACGCTCTGAAGAAGGCGGCGGTGGTGGTGGTGCCGGGGTTCCTTGCGCGCCTCGCCGACGGTTCGCCGGCGACGCTCGGCCGCGGAGGCAGCGACCTGACCGCTCTCTTCATCGGTGCCCGCGTTGGCGCGCCCGTCACGCTACTAAAGGATGTGCCCGGCCTGTTCGAGTGGGACCCGGCGATCGCCGGCCGGCGGCCGCGCCTGTTCTCCGATGTGACCTTCGATGATGCGCTGCGCCTGGACGGCCGGATCGTGCAGCACAAGGGCCTGCGGTTTGCGAAGCGCGAAGGGTTGGCGTTTACGGTGCGCGGCCTCAACAGCGAGGGGGGCACACGGATCGGCGCCGAGCAGACGCAGCTGGTGGGCGACCTCGTCGTGGAGCCGGTGCTGCGGGTGGGACTGATCGGTCTTGGCACGGTCGGGCGCGGCGTGGCGGAGCGGCTGGCGCTCAGCCCGGAGATCGCGCAGGTGAAAGCGGCAGCGGTGCGC
>JAUXUZ010000292.1 GCA_030680655.1 Phycisphaerales bacterium | reverse complement strand
TAGAGGTTGAGCACGCCGAACGTTTCTTGCCGGTTGAAGTTCTTGTCGATCGCTTCGTAAAGCGCGGCATTGATGATCGGCACGGCGAAGGTCGCGCCCGTGATGTACTGGCGCTGGACCGTCCCCTCCATCGTCGGAAGTTCCGCGGGCGCGAACGCACGTCCGAAACGAACATCCTGACCGTTGAAACGGTGATAGGCGGGTGTGTACTTCTCAGTCCCCGCGTCACGGTGTGTCCAGCGTGCAAACTCCGGCGCGCCGCCCTGATACATCGGTGGGTCGAGTTGGGGCATACCCGCCTCTCCCATGAGCGCCCCGAACACTCGAGGGAAGTAGTAGTTGCGGATGTGCGATACCGTGTGCGCCGGGTTCGATGGTGTGCCCGCGGGCGTGCGGTTGATGTCGAAGCGGAGCCGCTCGGCGGCGTGGCCGACGACGACCGCCACAATCTCCGACCCTGGGTTGGCCTCGGCCCGATGCGCTTCTTCGCAGATCGTTGCGTCGGCGAACGGCCCTTTGCCCTGCATGATTGACCACTGGATGCGCGCGGAGTTGACGCTCTGCCCAACGAGGTAGGTCTGGGGATCACTGATCCCGTCGTTGTCGTTGTCCTCACCGATAAACAACCGCTTGGTGAAGTACTCGGTGGGCTTATCTGTCAGCTCCTGGTCGCACGCGTCCCAGATCAACACCTTGTCATCGCCCTCGCCTTCGGAGTCAGGGCCTTGGCGCTCGGGATTGAGCCCCAGGCGGCCGTTCGCGACGCCCAGCATTGGCTCCTGTATCGGGATGCGCGGGACGCCTGTCGGGGAATAGGTCCTGACCGCGGCGAGGTCGGCCGCGGCGGCTGCGTCGTAGGCGTTCTTGTGGTCCGCGCGCCACGATGGTGGCGCTTGCCAGCGACGGACCTTCTGAACACGTGCCTCGATCCGCCCGCCGACTTTTACCGGCAGACGTACCTCCTCTACCTGTGTCGTCGTTCCAACGCGGGTACGAAACTCAACCACGATCTCGGTATCGCCCGGGATGAGGCCGTACATCTTTATCCGACCGTTCGAGACAATCATCTGCGAGCTGGTGAGCAGGGCACGCAGTTTGATGTCCCCACCGCTCTCACGCGGCATGGCATTGCCGGCATCATCGGCCGAAAACTGGGCGATGCTCGGGTTGTCGATCCGTGCAGTCATCGTGTCCGTACGGGGGTTGAACACCGCCGGCACCATGATCCCGCCAAGCTCGATATCCCCTGGCAGGATGCGGAACCCGTCGCACCCCTCGCGCGGCGTCTGCGGCGTGCGGGTGAGCCGGCGGTCGGGGTAGACGCCCGGCGGCAGGACCGCGCCCGGCGGCACGCTCAGCGGCTTCCACCAGCCGGGGTGGGCCGCGTACCAGCGCGGGTTGAGGCCCGGCAGTGATAGAACCTGCGTCACGCAGATGCAGTTGCCCGCGTAGCAGCAGGGGAAGTTGCAGCGCGAGCAGTTGTACAGACTCCGCTGAGGCGCCACGTTGTAGACCGACGACGCGGTGAGTGACGCCGCGGACGGTTCGGGCACACCCAGTGAGTTGATGACCGCGAGGATGTCCGCGGCATCCACAAGGTCGTTTCCGTCGAGGTCCTCATCGTGCTTCTGGCCGCTGATGCCAAGCTCCAGCATCAGCTCAGCGGCCTTCTGGTAGACTTTCTCGACGTCGGCCTGGTCGGTGCTGAGAGTCTTGTCCACATCACCCGATTTGAGAATGAGCACACCGGCAGAGGGCGGCTCGGTGCTCTGGAGTTGGCCCGCCGTGCTGTACTGGCTCCACCGCTGGTACACATGCCCGAAGATGTCCTGGAAGTGCGAGGCGACGTGGACCGACCAGGTGGCCCCGCTATCGGGCGTCTGGATGCGGATGTCAGTGCCCAGCGTGTCGGTGGGCGGGCCTTGCAACTTCATGAGCGGCAGCGAGTGCTGCCACGAATAGACATAAACGCAGCCGCGCCCGTTGACGTACTCCCGCGCGGCGGGGTCGGCGATCCAAATCTCTGGCAAGCCGTCGCCATCAAGGTCCGGGCCTGCGCCGAAGACATACCCGAACATGCCCGGAGCGTCGGGCATGCGGGCGATGTCGCCCAGGTACTGGTCGCCGACGGGGTTCCACACGCCAAAGTCGAAGCCGCTCAGCCCTTCTCTGACCACAGCGCGAAGGCGGATCTCTTCGGCGATACCGTCGCCGGTGACGTCGGCCCACGTGAGCGGCGCTTGGGGTGGCGCGGTGGGGGCGGTGGGGGCGGGGGGCTCGGCGTAGAGCTGCGGACAAAGAAAGAGTGCGCAGATCAGGGTGCAGAACAGGCGCGCGGTAACCATGTGCGAGGCTCCGCTGCGGGCACCCATCCCGACAGCACGCGGATGGTACAGAATCCAAAGCCAAAGGCAAGCATGAAAAACCGGAGAGTGAATCTCTAGATTGCACCCCACCGTACACCCCCTGCCCACTCGCTCTTCTCCTTCACACTCCCCCGGCCACTGTCCGATAGAGTTCACCCGACCCACATGCCCCCAGCCACCGCCCAACTCCGGCCGTACCTCGCCTTCGCCGTCAAGCCCGGCGGCAAGCGCACGTTCCAGGTCCGTTCGGCGACCAGCCCGGCCAACCTTGCTTCCACCCTCCGCAAAGAGAAGCTCACCGTCCTGCGGAGCTTCGCCCTTCCCAAGGCGCTCGCCGCGGGTGACCGCAAGCTCGGGCTCAAGGACCACTCGATTCTCAACGACCAGCTCCACCAGCTTGTCAGCCGCGGCGTGCCGTTGGTTGAGGCGCTGGAGGTTGTGGGCAACACCGTGACCAACGTCGCCAAGCCGGTCGTGCGCAGCATGCGCGAGATGGTGGCCGGCGGCACGAGCCTCGCCGAGGCGGCCTTGAAGACCGGCCAGTTTGATGCGGTGACCATCGCGGTCTACCGCGCGGCCGAACGCTCGGGCGACCTCGCCGGCGCGGCCAAGCAGTTGGCCGTCAGCGCCCGGCGCACACTGCAGGTGACGCAGAAGGCCCAGTCGCTGCTGATCTACCCCGTCGTGCTGGCGATCGTTGCGCTGGTTGTCTCGGCGACGCTGCTGATCCTGGTGCTCCCCAACCTTGGCGAGACGCTGCTGCAGAACGGCATCGCGATCCCCGTCTATACCAAGGTTCTGCTGGTGCTGGGCACGTGGATGCGCGACCACCTGATCATCGTGGTGCTCATCGCCGCGGCGTTTGCTGCGGGCGTCTTTGTCATCCGCAAGGCGCTCTGGTCGTCGATCATCTCGCTGGGGCAGCGCCTCCCCTTCGCGCGTGACGTCATGCTCGCCAGCGAGTCGGCGCGGTTCTTTGCCGTGATGAGCGCCATGAGCAAGGCGGGCGTTCCGCTGGCCGACAGCCTCGCCACCGCCAACCAGGTCATCAGCCACCCCAACCTCCGCAAGCAGCTCGACCGCCTCCGCGACCGGCTCATCAGCGGCGGTGTGCTCCGCAACCTGATCGAAGATGTCGATACGTTCCCCCTCGCCACCCGGCGGCTGCTGCTGGCGGCTGAACGGTCCGGCGACATGGACAGTGCCTTCAACTCGCTCGCGGGTGACCTCACCGACGAGGTCGAGCGCCAGGCCACGCGCCTGCTCGCGGTGCTGCAGCCGGCGCTAATCATCCTCATGACGGTCATCATCGGGGCCCTGCTGCTGGCCATTCTCGTTCCCGTTCTCAGCGCGGCCGGGAACGTCGGCTGATCTCCGCGCCGCGGTTGTTTGGCGCATTATCGGGGTGGGTGCGCGCAAGTGAGTGCTCGCAAACTTCCGATCGTGCGGCCTTCGCGGGCCGCAACGCCGCCCGTTCACTACGATTCGACTTCCGCCGTGCATCTTTTCACCCCGTATTGCAACGATTCGCCGGTCCCGCACGAAAGCACCCTCGGCCGCCCCGTTCGGGGTGAAGCCCAGCCCAATCGGAGATTCTCAATGCTCAAGCGTTCCCGCCCGCTCAGCCGTTCCCGCCGCGCCGCCGGTTTCTCGCTCCTTGAGCTCATGCTCGTGGTGGTGATCATGGGAATCCTGATGAGCGTGGTGATCGTCAACCTCGCCGGCGCGGGCAAGAAGGCCAAGACCGGCGCCACCATCGCGATCATGAAGCAGATCAAGAGCGCGCTGGCGAGCTACTCAACCGAGTTCGGTTCGCTGCCGCCGACCGAGATGGGCCTGCAGCCGCTGGTGGCGACCAAGACGCTGGAGAAGGTGCCCCTCGACGCGTGGAAGCGTCCCTTCCGCTACATGTACCCCGGCACCAGCGGCAACCCCGACCAGCCCTACGACCTGATGAGCATGGGCGACGATGCGCAGTGGGGCACGCCGGGCAACCTCAACATCTGGATCATCGAGAACGCCGACGCGGCGCCGACGACGGCGATCCCCTGACCTCCACTCGTTCGCTTCGAGCCCTTCCATGACCAACGCCAGGACCAGCCAGCCCGCGGCCCGCAGCGACAAGCGCAAGCGCCGCCGCGCGTTCTCGCTGGTTGAGGTCATCATGGCGAGCATGCTGCTGGCGATCATCGCCAGCGCTGTGGTCGGCGGCATCACCACCGTGATCTCGGCCGATGCGCGCAACCAGCAGAAGCTCGAGGGGCTTGAGCTCGCCAACCGGTTGCTGCTGCAGTACCTCGACGACAAAGACGCCATGCCCAACCCTGAGTCGCAGGTGATGCAGGGCCGCGGCACCTACCGCTGGGTGCTCCGCGTGTCGCCGGTGCAACTCGATATGCCCGAGCAGAGCGTGATCGCCAAACCCGCCGAGGGGCCCGGCAGCAAGACCATCGACAAGCTCGTGCTCCTGTCCGTGTCGGTCTACGCCGGCGTGCCCGACGGCATGGGCGGCTTCGCCCACGGCGACCGCATCTGCACGCTCACCCGCGTCTACCACCCGCTGAGTGTTATCTACCGCAACCCCGACATGATGGTCCGCCTCGCCTCCGACCCTGCGCGCATGCTCGAGATGATGCTGGCGCTCACCGAGGGGGGCACCACCTCGCGCACGAATCCTGATGCTGCCCGCAACGGCAGCGCGGGCTCGGGCAGCAACAACGCCAACCGGCCCGCGACCGCGGGCGGTGGGGGGGGTGGGGCGGGCGAGGTTTCCGGCGCTGGCAGGGCAACCGGCGGTCCCAAGCCCGTCGGATCAGACGACATGTTCAGCGGCTCACGCAACACCGGCAACCGCAACCAGTAACCCATGAACGCACCCACCACTATCAAGGCCGCCAGGATCAAGGTCACCAGGCGGGCCGTCCGGCGCAGCGGGCGCGGGTTCACGCTTATCGAGGTGCTCATGGCCGCAGCGCTGGGCGTGATCGTCGCCGGCGCGTGCATCGGTCTTTTCGCGGCGATCCAGCGTGCCGACAAGCGCAGCAACCAGCGCACGGCCTCGATCGAGTCGATGTCGCGCCTCCACCGCACGCTGCAGCGCACCATGCGCACGGTGCTGCTGGACCTGCCCAAGCGCCGCCCCGCCGGCACGCCCGACCCGCTCGAGCCGCCCCGCACGCGCGTTGCGCTCACCGAGTCGAGCGACGGCCTGCAGCGCCTGGAGGTCACCCTCAGCCAGCCGCCGATCATGGGGCTCGTCGCCGGGCGCCCGGCCGACCCCATCAGCCGCTACCAGCCGGTGCGCGGCCTGTTCGAGATGCGCCGACCGGTCACCGTCTCAACCCTGCGCAGCGGCGAGGCGGCACCGATCGAGCTCTGGTGGGTGCCCTACCAGGTCGGCCTCGACGAGCCCAACACCGATGCGCAGGTGAAGGTGGCCGACAGCATCAACGAGCTCGCCTTCCGCTTCGCCAAGACCAACGAGCAGAAGCAGCTCGAGAAGATGCGCACCGCCTCGTTCACCGATTGGAGCCAGATCCCCGCCTACGTCGAGGTGCAGGTCACCACCATCGACGGCACCAAGGCGCAGTGGATGTTCGAGGTCTCCGGCTCAACAGGCATGGAGCCCGGCGAGAACCAGGCCGATGCCGACCTCCCCGCCGCCGTCGTCGAGCGCTACCGCACGATCGCCGGTGCCTCCGCCGCCGGGGGTGACTCTGCCCGCGCCGCCTCGGGCGGCACGAACTCCTCGGGTGCATTGTCGGGGCGCGGCACCGCCAGTTCCGGCAGCAGCAGCGGGTCGGGCTCCGCTTCCGCGGGCTCGGGCGGCTCGGCGTCCGCCGGCTCCGGCTCTTCGGGCGGCTCTTCGGGCGGCTCTTCGTCTGGCGCATCGTCCGGTTCAGGGTCGTCCTCGGGTGGCGCTGCTGGTGGCGGCACCGCGAGCGGCAACCCCCTCGCCAACATGAGCATCAGTCAGCTCATCGCCGAGTTCTACCGCCGCCTGGCCGAGCGCGACGGCAACACCGGCGACTGAGTGTTTGCCGACGCCCGTTCTATTGACCGAAGCCAACCATGACCCGCAAGCGCACCAGACAACCCGGCTTCGTCCTGCCGCTGGTGATGATCCTCGCCCTCGTGGCGGGTGTGGCCATGGTCATCCTCTTCACACGGCGCGGCGCGTCGATGATCTACGCCAACCGCCAGAGCGACAACTACGTCTCCCACCATTTCCAGTCCGGTCTCCGCGACACCGTGACTGTGGTGTTGCAGGTCTCGCGCCGCAACCGCGATGTCCCCCTCGCCGGCGGCATCGTCGCCTTCGACATGGCCCTCGACGACGGCCTCACCCTCAAGGTCCGCATGCTCGACGCGGGCGGCTCGGTCGTCGCGTCGGCCGACCCCAAAGACTCGATCCGCCTCAACGTCCTGCGCGCTGCCGCGGTGCGCCTGATGGAGCAGGGCCTCACCGACGAGCGCTATATCCGGGCGTCCGGGCCGCCGCGCGTCTCGATCCACAACGCCCCCCGCCCGGTCTTGGCGGCCCTGGCCGAGGCGGTTGACCCCTCCTGCGACGCCGACGCCTTCGCGACCGCGGTGGTTGATGCGCGCACAACCGCCGACATCACGACCCCGCAGTTTCGCACCATCCTCTCTACTGCCCAGGTGAAGCCTGAGAACACCGAGCTCTTCGAGGCCATGATCAGCCTCGAGCCCCAGCTGTGGTGGATCCAGGCGACCGTCTTTGACCGCAACGACAAGGCCATTTTCGACCAGGGGGGCATCATGCAGGGCGGCCTCAAGCCCGGCGTCGGTGCATCCTCCAGCGCGTGGGTCCCCATCATCTGGGGGCCGGTCCCCAAAGAAGGACTCCTGGGCTTCCGGTTCGCCGCCGCCGATGCGGCGGCGCGGTAACGCCGGGAGCGAATTCCACTCCTCGCGCGTGCTCAAGGCCCGACGCTCCAACAATCTGCCGTCGAGTCGCACGGCGGTGAAACCCCTCCCCCGCTCGTTGCGGAAGCAAGACGTGCACCGCCGATAGACGTACCTTCCCCGTCCACGCCCTACCAGTCCACGCCCTACCAGTCCACGCCCCACCAGTCCACGCCCCACCGGGACCCCCGTATGGACCGCGCCAAAGCCCGATCGATCACACGCAGAGTCCAGGCCATCGCGGCCGTGTTCGTCCTCGGCGCGGCCGTCGCCGCGTTCGCTCCGCTGGGCGCAACGCACGCTGAGGCACCCGACCCGGCCGACGCGTCGCCGGTGGCGGCCAAGCCGCCCGAGCCCGCGGCTCCTGCGGTCGAGATCGACACCACCATGCTCGCCGCCGCCATCAACGCCGTCGCCGGGCCGGTGAAAAACCAGCCCGTCCCGGTCGAGCCCGTCGCGCCCGAGCAGCCGGTTGCCGCCGCGCCGGCCGGGCTCGACGCGTGGCGCTACCTCGGCGCGATCATGTCAAGCTCGTACAAGCGGGCCATCGTCACCGTCGGCGAGAAGCAGCAGCTGCTCGCCGAGGGCCAGCGGATCGGCGAGATCGAGATCGTCCAGATCGACAAGCAGTTCATCAAGGTCAAGCAGGGAGAAGTCGAGACCACGATCGACCTCGCCCCGCGCCAGCGCCCCGCGCTGACGCTCCTGGACCCCGCATCGGTCGCGGCACGCAACAACGCGAACGCCCACCCCGGCGCCCGCTCCGTGTCGCCGGGCGCTCAGCCCGGCATGACGCTCCAGAACGGCGACCCCAGCGCCGCCGCCCGCGCACAGCGGAACGCCGAACGCTTCAAAGAGGCAAGGGCACGCGGCGACGACAAGGCCGCGGCCCAGTTCGACCCCGATTCCGAAGAAGCCGCGAAGTACGAGAAGCTCGAAAAGGGCGAGAAGGGCTCGAAGTGACGGCCGCGGCCCTCTTTGTCAATCGCGACTGCGCCGGCGGGGCCATCACGGGCCTGCGCCTGTTCCACCTCCGCGGGACGGCATCGTGGCAGGCCCCGCACGCCAAGCGGACGGCCGAAGACCCGCTCGCAACGATCGCCGCGGCCGCCGAGTGGACGGCCGAGCAGCTCAAGAATGCGCCGGGCCCGGGCCAGCTCACCGTCGTGCTCGATGCGCAGGGGTCAACCTGCCAGTGGCTCGCCACGCCCAGCGCCGACGAGGCCGCGATCCGCGCCACCGTCCGCGACGCCATCGCGACTGGGTCAGATGAAGAGGGCGGGGTGGCGCTCTCCTGGCTCGCCGAGTCCGCGCCCGGAACTGACACCTCCGTGCAGGGTCTCGCCGACGTGACCGTTGCCGAGCCCGTGACAGCACGCCAGCGCCTGGCGCTGGTCACCGTCGCCGACCTGCCCGTTCGTGTGCTGCTCGACGAGCTCGACAAGCGTGACATCGTCGTGCGGCGTGTCTGTTCGATCTGGCACGCGCTCGCCCTCGCCTGGGACCCAGCCGCCGCCGACCAACGCGAGAGCGACGACCGTGTCGTCGCGGCCAGCGAGCCCGTCGGCGCTGTCGTCACCATCGATCCGTCCGGCCTCCTCACGTGGTCGTGGTCGCAGCGTGGCACGCTGCTGGCCGGCGGCACGATCAACCTCCACACCGAGCGCGCGCGAGAAGACGAGACCCGCGAGCCCGCCTCGCGCCCCGGCCTCCGCCTCGCCGGCGCCGCCCACGAGGCCTCTCCCCCAGACGCTCACCCCGGCGAGAGCACCATCGAGGTCGCCCGCGCTGACGTCGGCCGGATCGCCAGCGACTGGATCGGCTGGTCGGTGCAGCTGGGCCTCGCCCCCGCGCGCATCGCCGTCATCGGCCCCGGCAACACCGCCTGCGCAGGGGCG
>JAUXUZ010000291.1 GCA_030680655.1 Phycisphaerales bacterium | reverse complement strand
GCACGGGTGATTCGCGCGGTCCCCAACTCCTCAAACGATCGAACGCGCGTGTTCTTCGCTTTGCGCTTGGCCATGCTTCACACAATCACATCATCCAACTGCTCAAGCGCCGCCGTCAGGATCCGCGGCCCCTTCTCGGTGATCAGCACATCGTGCTCGTAGTGGACGCTCATCGAGTTGTCGGCGGTGTAGACGGGCCACTGGTTGCCCACCTGCTTCACCGCGCCGGTGCCGATGGCGATCATCGGCTCAACCGCCACCAGCACGCCCGGCTCGCACGAGAGCAGGCTCTCGGGCCACTCGCCCTGGTAGTCGGGCACCACGTTGGAGATGTACGGCGCCTGGTGCAGCTTCTTGCCGATGCCGTGCCCACCCAGCCCACGCACCAGATGGAATCCGCACTCGTTCTCCACGTACCCCTGCACCGTCCGCGCCCAGTCAAGGTAGCGGTTGCCGGGCTTGAGCTCCGCGCACCCGCGACGCAGCGACTCCTTGCCACAGTCCATCAGCTTGCGCACCTGGGCGGTCGGCTTGCCGAACGAGTACGTCCACGCCGCATCCCCGATCATTTCTTTCCCTTTGGGACCGTGCCACACCCCGATGTCGAGCTTGAACAGGTCCCCCTTCTGCAGCGGCCGCCCGAAGTACGCGGCCGTCCCGTGCACCACACAATCGTTGACGCTCAGGCACGCGTGCGATGGAAAGAGCGGCGACTTCCCCGCCCGGTAGTGCAGGAAGCACGAGCGGCACTTCAGGTCCGCCAGCGTCTGGGCGACAAACGCATCCACCTGCGCCAGCGTCACGCCCGGCTTCACCCACTCGCGAAACCGTTGGTGCGTCTTGACGACGCACTCGGCCGCGGCGACAGCGGTCGGAAGGTCGGCGTGGGCGAGCTTTGGAAGGATCGGCATGAAGAGGGAGGATAGAAAGCGAAATGCAAAAAGCGAAGGGAACGGGCAAGCGGCGAGAGCCTGCTCGGCGACCGGGCTACCGCAGTATGAACGAGCTTACGTCAGCGGCGAGATACCGCCCGTCGGGACGGGCTGCCCAGCGTCTTTTCCCAGGCCGCATCGGATGCCTCGCGCGACTGCGGGCGGGAGAGCGACATCCGGTTGCCCTCCAGATCCTGTTGCAACTCGAAGAGGGCGGGCAGGTCCGCCGGTGTCACCGGGCGGAGGCGGACATCGGGTGCGGGAGGCGTCATGTTCAAGCGTATTGGATCGGCGGCCGAGTTGCAGAGGCTCGCGACACCGGCTTATTCAGCCGTTTAGTCTCCAAAGCACAAAGTTCAGCACGGTCGCGAACACCACCCACGCCAGGGTCGGGAGCATGAGCCACGCGGCCGATCTGTCGACGCGAGAGAAGAACACAACAGTCGCCGTAAGCGCGGCAACCAGCAGCACGATGTCCACCAAGGCTACGCCAATCAGGTGTGCGCCGAAGAAGAGCGGCGTCCACGCGGCGTTGAGCACCCATTGAACCGCGAACACGGTCAGCGCTCCCGTTCGGCCGGGCGTTCGTTTAGGCGTCCGCCATACCCGCCACGCCGCCACCGCCATGACGATGTACAGAGTCGTCCACACCGGGCCGAAGACCGCGGGCGGCGGCTGCCACGACGGTTTGTTCAAGGCGGCGTACCACACACCTTGACCGGAATCGGTAAACACCGCGCCCGCGGCCGCGAGAAACGTGAACGTCAACCAGCCGAGCAGCGCCAGCGTCTGACGGAGCATTGAGCCGGGGTGGGGCGGATGAGTGGGCTTGGCGGTGGGCATGTCAGATGATCTTCCCACCGCAGATGACCCGTTCTAGCTGCGAATCCCCAAACCCAAACGCGACACTCCGTTCATCGCTCTCGCGCAGCAGCAGCAAATCGCCGCGCTGCCCAACCGCGACGCGCCCGCGATCATTGAGGCCCAGCAGCGACGCCGGGTTGGCGGTCGCCGCCGTGATCGCTTCCTGCGGCGAGAGGCCCAGGTGGCGGACGGCGATCGCGATGGTCATCGCCATGCTCGGGCACGGCGCCGAGCCGGGGTTGAAGTTGGTGGCGATGCAGAGCTTGCCGCCTTTCGCATGTTGAGTGAAATGGCTGCCGCGCGCGTACGCCGCCTTGAGGTGGAAGCCGCACGCAGGGAGCATGACGCCGAACGTGTCGCTTTCCGCGAGTGCGTCGAGGTCCCCGCGCGTCGTCGCTTCGAGGTGGTCGATGCTGCGGGCGCCCAGCTTGATCGCCGCGGGGACCATCCCCAGCGAGTTGAACTGGTCGGCGTGGACGCGGATGGGCAGATGCAAGTCGCGGGCGCGGGCGAAGAGGAGGAGGGCCTGATCGACAGACCACGCCCCCTTCTCGACGTACGCATCCACAGCGATACCGGGGAACTCCGCCGCGACGACCGGGAGCGTCTCGCGGATCACGCGCCCGACGAAGCCGGGCTGCGTGTCGTCGATGGCGTGCCCCAGCAGCGCGGTGGGGATGAGCGTGCCGGGGAAGCGTTCCTGCGCTGCACGCACCGCGCGGAGCATCTTGAGCTCCGTCTCGGTGTTGAGGCCGTAGCCGCTCTTGACCTCGATCGTCGTTGAGCCCAGCGCGAGCATGCGGTTGACGCGCTCCAGCAGCAAGTCGGTGAGGGTCGCCAGCGAGGCGTCGCGCACGGCGCGGACGGTGGCCATGATGCCGCCACCCGCGGCGAGGATCTTCAGGTAGGGCACACCGCGCCGCTTCTGGTCCCACTCATCCAGCCGCGAACCGGCCCAGCACGCGTGGGTGTGGCAGTCAACAAAGCCAGCCATCAGCACACGCCCCGCGGCGTCGATCTCGGAGGAGAGGGATCGCGGCATCGAGGGATCAAGGGATCGAGAAGAAGGGGGCGAGTCTGATGTTCCGCTCTTCTTGATGCCTTGATCCCTTGGTCCCTTGATCCCTTTCTTCGTGACCTTCGTGATGCGGCCAGCGGTGATGGTGACATCGGCACGCTCGGTGATGTCGAGCTCACCGAGCGCTTCGCCCCGCACCGCCGAACCGGCCGCGCCGGGCGACGTGACGACGCGGGCGTTGCGGATGATGAGGGTGGTGGGGGGGGAGGTGTCAGACATGGGGGAAAGGAGTGTAGAGCGCCGTCGATTTCAACCCTCCCGCTCCCAGCGGGAGGGTCGACGGAGGCTTGGCGACGTCGGGGAGGGTTCTGGCGTTCTCGCGTTGATCTCCGCTTCGAATGCACCCTCCCCGGCCTCGAAGACTCGGCCGACCCTCCCGCTGGGAGCGGGAGGGTTGGAAGACCTCTTCACCGCTGTTCAATCTCGCGGCCGAGCTTTAGCCCCATCAGCGCGTGGAGGAAAAGGTGCGCGGCGGCGCGTGCGGTGCGTCCCTTGTCGTCGTTGGGCGGCGAGAGCTCCATGATGTCCAGGCAGCGCAGGCGCGGGTGGCTGGCGGCGATGAACATGAGCCGCGCTGCCTCGCGGGTGGTCATGCCCGCCGGGTTCATGGCGCTCACACCCGGCGCGTGGGAGGCGTCGAGCGCATCGAGATCAAACGAGCAGAAGAGATGGTCGATGGAGGCCGGGTCCTCGTTGTGGAGCGGCGCGAGCAGGTCGTCGGGCCCGCCCAGGTCGTCGATCCGGCCGATCAGGTCATCGTCGGCGATGATGTTCCGCCCGCCGCAGGCGCTCGAGAAGTACGCCGCGTGCTCGCGGCTGTTGGCGAGTGGGTTGTGCCCGATGATCATCAGCGGCCCGGCGTTGCAGTCTTCGATCAGGCTGCGGAAGGGCATGCCCGAGCCGGGCGTTGGGCGCACATCCAGGTGCGCATCGAAGTAGACGCCCGCGAAGGTCTCGGTGGCCTTGGCACGGTGGTGCTGGATCGCCGCGCGCACGAACGGGAAGGTGAGGTCGTGCCCACCGCCGATGGCGATGGGAAAGAGCCCCGCGCGGTGGAGGGCGAGCGCTGCCTCGGTGATGCGTGCGTGCGTCTCGGCCAGGCCCTCGGCGTGCACACCCGGCGCGGGCGTCACATCGCCGGCATCAAACACCCGCGGCCAGTTGAACCCCGCCGGCTGGGCGATGCCGTACCCCGTCAGCGCAGCGCGGAAGGCCCGCGGCCCATCGGCCGCCCCCGGCCGCCCGTTGTTGAGCCGCACACCGACATCGTCTGGCAGGCCGAGGAGGGCGACCTCGCACGACCCGGCCTCGGCCGGGTCGGTGGTGATCAGGCTGGCGAGACGGCTGGCGGGCCGATCGGGCCAGATCGCCGGGGTGGTGTGCGGTGGGGCGATAAACGGGTCGGTGGGCTTGGGCACGATGAACGGTAGAGCGGGGAGGGGGAGGGGGGGGGGCGGCCGGATAACCGTTGATCCTCGATTGGAGCATCCTGCCCGGGCCGGGAACGATTCTCCCCGCCGGGAGAACTCTCCACCCCATCGCCTGAGCTCCTCACCCCATCGCCCGAGCTCTCCACCCCATCGCCTGAGCTCCTCACCCTATCGCCCGAGCTCTCCACCCTGTCGCCTGAGCTCCCCTCCCTATCGCCCGGGCTCTTCACCCGATCCCCCGCGCTCCTCCCCGTGTCCCCCCATCTTCTCACCCCCCCCCCCCCAACCCCGGAGGCCTTCCCGGGCGGCCGCAACGGGATTTACCGCCGGTTTCCGGTTAGGCTCTGGGCGGGGGCGGGGCGATGGGAGTATGTGTATGTCGATCGGACGATTCCTCATCAGCCGTGATGCCACCGGAGCCTTCCGGTGGGTGCTGCGCGACGCCGCGGGTGGCACGGTGAGCGAGAGCACCGAAGGGTTCATCGAGCACCGCGCCTGCCTCGCCTCGCTCGACCGGTTGCGCAAGCTCGCCGCCAAGGCGGAGGTGATCGACCTGACGCAGCCGGCGAAGGTGATCAAGCCCACGAAGACGAAGAAGAGCAAGGCACCGTCGGCGAAGCGTGCGCCGGCCAAGGCCGCGAAGAAGAAGGGCAAGCGTTGACCGAGGCGTTCGACCATGCGCAGGCGCGGCTGGCGTTGCGGGTGATCGCGATGCCCAAGGACACCAACCCCTACGGCTCGATCTTCGGCGGGGTGATCCTGTCGTACATCGATCAGGCGGCCTTCGTGCAGGCGCGCTTGCACGCCAAGTGCCGGTGGGTCACGCTGGCGCTCGACCGCGTGGAGTTCAAGCGGCCGGTCTACGTGGGCGATACGCTCAACTTCTTCGCCAGGACGATCAAGACGGGGCGCAGCAGCGTGACGGTGGAGGTGGATGTTCAGGCCGAGCGGTTCGCGCCAGACAGCGCGGGGGGGGAGGGACTGGCGGGCGGTGTCGCGGTGACATCGGCGACGCTGGTCATGGTGGCGGTGGACAGCGGCGGGCGGTCGATTCCGTTCGCGGACCCGTCGCAGGGTGACGGCCACGGGCAGTGGTGAGGAACGCATGGTCTATTCGGCACACGTGACATCCAGCATCGTTAACGGCGTACCGGTCGCGGTGCTGACCACCGAGAAGGTCGGCGACTACGAGACGCACGCGATCGAGGTCGACCTGTGCAAGCTGGCGACCGAGTGCCGCCACCGCTTCGCGGTCGACTTCTCGCAGGTGAGGCTCCTCTCCAGCGTGGGGATCGGCCTGCTGCTGAAGCTGAACAAGCTGGCCGCGCAGCACAAGCCCGCGGGGAAGATCGTCTACTTTTCTATGGACCCGCAGATCTTCAAGCTGCTTCAGATGACGCGGCTCGACAAGGGGCTGGCGATCGTCAAGGACCGTGACGCCGCGGTGAAGGCGTTACAGTAAGGCGTGGCATACCCGCCCCCCCATGCGTCAACCGTTCGAAGTTCCGGCCTGCGCAAGCCCCCCTTCAGCGCGGCCAACCCCGCGCGCCTGGTGGTCATTATCTCCGGCGCTGGCCGCACCCTGCTGAACCTGCACGAAGCCACCCGCGATGGGCGCCTCCCCAGCGCACGCATCACGGGTGTGATCAGCAGCTCACCGCCCGGCAGCGAAGGGTTCGAGCGCGCACGCGCCCTGGGGGGTGGCGGGGGTGGGGGTGCGGCTGTGCCGGTTGTTCACCTGCCGGGGCATCCAACCGCCGCCGCGCTCGAACAACTGGTGATGGAACTGGGTGGCGACTACATCGTGCTGGCGGGGTACCTCAAGCGTCTCGAGGTGCCGGCGTCACTGGCGGGGCGGATCGTCAACATCCACCCCGCGCTGCTGCCGGACTTCGGCGGCAAGGGGATGTACGGCCGCCGCGTGCACGAGGCGGTTCTAGCGAGCGGCGTGGCGGTGAGCGGCTGCACGGTTCATCTCGTCGACAGCGAATACGACCACGGGCCGGTGCTGCTGCGCCGGACGTGCCCGGTGCTGGATGGCGACACGCCGGAGACACTCGCCGCGCGCGTCTTTCAGGTAGAACGGGAGGCGTACGTCGAAGCGATCGGCACCCTCCTGGCCGGCAGGACCGTACTGGAGGCAGCCAAGTGAAGCTCAAGCAGCTCATCGCGGCAGCGTTGATCGCCTGCAGCGCAGCGTGTTTCGCATCGGCGCAGCCGAGCAAGCCGTCATCCTTACAACCGGCGAAGGCGACCGAGCCGACACGCGAGTCGCTCGAGGCCGCCTGGCAGGCGGCCTACGAAGAGCACGACTACGAAGCGGCCGCAGATGGGTTGGCCGAGCTTGTACGCTTCGCCCCCGGCGACCCGATCGTCCGCTACAACCTCGCCTGCGTGCAGACGCTGCGCGGCGACATCGACGGCGCTGAGCGGGCCCTGCGCAAGTGCATCGAGCTCGGCTTCACCGACTTCCCGCGCATGCTCGCCGAGAAGGACCTCCAGCCCCTGGCCGAGGGCGTTGTCTTCGCGGCCATCCGCGAAGGGTGGCGCGAGCTGCAGGACACAGGGATCGATTACCGTCTCCAGCAATTCCAGCGCACGCTGAAGGTAAACAACCAGACGGCCGAGCAGCGCGGCTATCAGATCGAAAAGAACGCCCCGCTGCGCCTGGCGTTTGTGAGCGGGTTCTCCAAGGAAGGGCACGCCGAAACGAAGGTGGAGTTGCAGCGCATCACCGACTACTGGCGCTCGCACGTGCTCCCCCCCGACGCCACCGCGGTTGTGGCCGACGGCCAGCACCCCGACCCGTGGGTGCTGGTCTTCCTCCCAAACGCGGTCGACTTCCAGTCGTGGGCATCCGCCACGCTCGGCGCGAGGGCTGACCGAGTGGGAGGGCTCTACGACAACTGGAAGCAGCAGCTCGTGGCGAGGGACCTGGGCCCGACGCTCCGGCACGAGTTCTGGCATGCGCTGCACTGGCGGCACATGAGCCGCGTCGGGCAGGTGCACGCGATGTGGGTGCAGGAGGGGCTCTGCTCGCTGATCGAGGATGTCGATCTGGTCGTCGAGCAGGACGAGTCGGTGCGGCTTGTCCCGGTCGCGTCGTGGCGGACCAACACCGCCAGGCGCATGGCGAAGATCAACCTGCTCCCCAAGCTCTCCGTGCTGATGACCATGGACGAGAAGACGTACATGGGCAGCCGCGCGCTTGGCCACTACGCCGCCTCGCGTGCGTTCTTTCTCTGGTTGGTGCAAGGTGGAGCGGGCGGGATCGATGGAGGGGCGAAAATGAAACCGGGAAAAGCGGTCGCCCTCCCTTCCCGCCTCCGAGACTGGTACGCCGCCTACACCGCCGACTTCGCAGCTGACCCGACCGGCAAGACCACCACCGAGCGGGTGCTCGGCAAGCCGCTCGCCGCACTCGATCGTGACTTCAAGGCGTGGCTCCTGGCGCTGCCGGATGTCGGCGAGCAGAACACCCCCGGCCTGCCGACGCTCCCCTGCGACATGCAGCCAGTCGGCGGAGAGGGGATGGTGGTCATCGGCACCGGCACCAACGACCTCCTGAGGAACCCGCTGATCGCCGGTGACGTGATCGTCTCGGTGGATGGGCACGCCGTCCGCGATCAGACCGAACTGGCCCGGCTGCTCGGCACACCCGCCTTCAAGCCCGGCCAGCAGGTCCTGCTCAAGGTGCGCCGCGATGGTCGGCCGTTTGAGGTCAAAGTGCGGCTGGGCCAGTACGAATAGGCGCAAACCCCGCAAACGGCCGACGACGGCCGTTGCCGCCGTGCGCATCCATGCAACCTGTGGGGATGCCGCGCGGTAGACTCCACAGGTGGGCGTTACGCCCGCGGATTCCCGTCGTCCTTGATCCTCACCCTTTCGAACCTCATCGCCCTGGAGCCTCCTATGGCCACCCGAACCGTCCAAGCCGTTGCCCGCACGCTGATGGCCCTCACGCTCGTCGCCGGTCTGGCGGTAACCGTGCCCCACACCCAGGCGCAGCAGATCGCCGTGACCACCGGCGGC
>JAUXUZ010000284.1 GCA_030680655.1 Phycisphaerales bacterium | reverse complement strand
CTCGGCCAGGATGCGGGCCTCGGCGGCGCAATAGACCGCCAGCAGATCGACGCCGATCGAGGCCAGCCGCTTAGCCACCCGAACGGCCCCCAGGCCGTAGGCATCCTGCTTGATGACGCCGCAGAACTGCACGCTGCTCTCGGGCACGCCCGACTTAGCCGCTCCTTCACGGGCGCAGCGACGCAGCAGCGAAACATTCCTGTCGATCGCGGCCAGATCAATCTCGACTCGGCTGGTGGTCACGGCGTGGGCTCCGCCCGGAAGGGTGACAAGGGCTGCTGACCGTCCGGCACGGCTCCATCCGTGCTCGCCCGGAGCCCCAAAACGCCGTCCGGCAACCCCGATATCGGCCGTCTGACCATCATACGATGAACCCGTTCAAGACCAACGCTCACCCCGGCCTCTCGGGGGGAAAGACCTCAGTTTCCATGACCACCGACCAGTCCGCCTCGAATACCCATCCGCACGCCAGCCTGACGCCCCCGCCTCTTCCCGCGTCACCCCACCACCCCCCCGCCGGTGCCGATGGCCCGGCACACCTGCAGGGTGGGCCGCAGGGCATCCACCAGGACGGCTCGCGCGATGCCAACGTCCTGACCCGTGAAAACAAGGTCGATATCTTCGACCGGACGATCACGTTCCATCAGATGGGCCTGCGTTCATCGGTGCTCAAGGGGATCGACGAGCTCAAGTTCGTTCACCCCACCAAGATCCAGTCGCTGCTCATCCCGCCGCTGATGGCCGGCAAGGACATGCTCGGCCAGGCCCGCACGGGCACCGGCAAGACCGGCGCCTTCGGCCTGCCGATCCTGCACAACGCCGACAAAGAGACGCCCTTCCAGGCCCTGATCATGGTCCCTACGCGCGAGCTGTGCGTGCAGGTCGCCGAGGAACTCCGCGATCTTGGCCAGTACACCCCCATCCGCGCCGTCGCCGTCTACGGCGGTGAGCGCATGCAGAAGCAGATCGACGCGCTCGCCAAGGGCCCGCAGATCGTCGTCAGCACCCCCGGCCGCCTTATGGACATGATCGAGCGCCGGTACATGCACCTGCGCAACGTCAAGTTCGCGGTCCTGGACGAAGTCGACCGCATGCTCGACATCGGCTTCCGCGACGACATCCGCAGGATCCTCAGCCAGTGCCCCAAGGAGCGCCAGACGATCTTCACCTCGGCGACAATCAGCCCCGACATCGAGCGCCTGGCCCGTCAGTTCTGCCGGCCTGACGCCGAGAAGGTCATCGCCGCCGTCGGCGGGCCCACCACCGCGTCGACGGTCAAGCAGTTCTACTGCCCCGTCAACCACTGGGACAAGCGCCGCCTGCTCGCGCACCTGCTGCTGCACGAGGAGCCCGCGCTCACCGTCGTCTTCTGCAAGATGAAGTCCACGGTCGACAAGGTCTGCGAGTACCTCCACGACAAGAAGATCGAAGCCCACGCCATGCACGGCGACAAAAGCCAGGCCAAGCGCAACCAGATCATCGAGAAGCTCCACGCCGGCAAGCTCTCCGTCGTCGTCGCATCCGACCTGGTCAGCCGCGGCATCGACGTTGAGAACATCTCGCACGTGATCAACTACGACATGCCCGAGGACCCCGAGGTCTACGTCCACCGCGTCGGGCGCACGGCCCGCATCGGCCGCGAGGGCGTGGCGTACTCGTTCGTCACCCCCGACGACGGCGACCTGCTCACCCAGATCGAGCAGCTCATCAACGCCGAGATCCCCCGCCTGCACTACCCCGAGTTCAAGGGCACAGACCGCGGGCCCGGCGGCTCAAACTTCGGCCCCGGCGGACCCGGCACCGCCCCGCTCGCCCCCCCGCCTCCGCCCCCGCCGCCCCAGATGGTCAACCGTTTGGTCGCGACGGTGAACCCGCTCATGCCCGACGTCAAGAAGGTGGACGCCGAGAAGTTCCCCGGCGGCATCGTCCCCACCAAGCTCCCCCCCAACCGCATGGGCGGACGCATGAAGACCAGCAAGGGCCTCCGCGGCGGGTAAACGCTGAGTTGAGCAGACTCGTGCCACCGTTCACGCCGCTCCGGGCGTGAACGGTGCTAAGTGCGCCCGCTGCGCCACCACCCCGTACCCTGCCCCGTGCACCCCCACCTCTCCCTCGCCCTTGAACTCACGCAGATCCCCACCGCCGCCGGGCGCGAGCAAGGGGTGGTCGCGTTCATCGAGCGCTGGTGCGCCCAGCGCCCGCAGCTCTTGCTCACACACGACGCCGTGGGCAACCTGACGATCGCACTGCGCGAGACCCCACCGACCACCGAACCGCCGCTCTACATCACCGCGCACCTTGATCACCCCGCCTTTGTCGTTGAACGCACCGTCGGGCCCGGCACGCTCGAGCTCTCCTTCCGCGGCGGCGTGATGCCCGTGTTCTTCGAGCACGCGCCCATCACGGTGCACACCACGGCAGGACCGGTCGACGCGACCCTCACCGGCAAGAGCGACCCAAGCACACCCGCCGGCCAGCACTACCTCGCCGAGCTGGGCACCTCCACGCTCCGCGTTGAGGATGAGTTCCCCGCGCGGAGCTTCGGCCTGCCGGGCGACATCGCCACCTGGAAGCTGCCCCCGGCCGAGATCGACGCCGAGGGCATCTTGCACACCCACGCGTGCGACGACCTGGTCGCCGCCGCCGCCGCGCTTTGCGCGATGGACGATCTGCTCGCCGCCCGCGCCGCGGGCACGACGATCGGTGACGCCCGCCTGCTCTTCACCCGGGCGGAGGAGATCGGCTTCATCGGCGCGATCGCCGCCTGCCGGCTCGGCACCATCCCGCCGCGGGCGCGCGTTGTCGCGCTTGAGAACTCACGCGCGTTCCCGGATTCGCCCGTCGGCGGCGGCCCGATCGTCCGCGTCGGCGACCGCATGAGCGTCTTCACGCCGTGGCTGACGGCCGCGTGCGCTGCGCGGGCCGAGCAGGTCTTCGGGCACCCCGCGACGCCCACCGCCAGCCAGACGGCCTCCGCGCACGCGGGCAAACGCCCGTGGCAGCGCAAGCTGATGGCCGGCGGCGCGTGCGAGGCGGGCGTCTTCTGCCACGCGGGCTTTGACGCAACGTGCCTCTGCCTGCCGCTGGGCAACTACCACAACATGCCGTTCCTCACCGAACTGCAGGCGGGCACCTACGACGCCGACGCCAACGGCCCGCCGCGGTGCGCCCGCGAGTTCATCCACACCCAGGATTACCTGGGCCTGATCGACCTGCTCGTCGCGCTGGGGACCAACCTCCCCTCGACCAGCCCGCTCACGCCGCTGCTCGACAAGCTCTACAACGAGAAGAAGTACGTGCTCTGACCCGCCCCTCCCCCAGCCCCCCCCCGCCCGCTCACTGTGGCGCCGCCGCCGCCATCAGCAGCGGGCCCGCGGAGACCACCACGCCGCCGGCCTTCTCACGGGTGATAGCAAACGCTGCCGGCGTGCGGACCGCCAGCTTGGCGTCGATCGGCACGACCACCTCACCGCCGGCAACGTCGAACACGCCACCGTCGACACGCCCAGGGTCGCGCGCCGGGTCGACGATCCACAGTTGATACTGCGTGAGCGTCGGCGTGTTCACAGGCACGCCCGTCAGCCGCATGTACCCCTTCTGCAGGCTTGAGCTCCACACCACCGACCCCTGCGCCCCCTTGAACTCGTCGGTAAGACCGGCGAACGGCCACGAGACGACGTCGGCAGCGCCGTCAACCTGCTTTACAAGCTGCGCAGATCCCGCGTCCGCCGCGCCCTTGCCGGGCACGCCGAAGACGAAGAAGGCCAACGCAATCACCGCCGCCGCCGCCCAGCCGCTCCAGACCAGCAGGCCCGGCCTCGCCACCGGGCGACCGACCGTGCCGGCCACCTCCACTGAGTCCTGGCCGCTCAGCGCGGCCTCTCCCTCACGCTCAAGACGCCGGCGCAGCGCATCGCTCAGCGGGCGCTGATCGCCGCCCTGCTCCTGAGAGAGCGACACGAAGACCGCGTCGAGCGTGCGGGCCCAGGCCGCATCATCGCCGGCATCGATCGGCTCGCCGCCGGCCGGGTTGTCACGGTACTCGCTCACGCGCGCACCTCCGCGGTGGGCTGGTGCCCCTCCACAACAAGCCGCAGCTCGCCCATCACGCGCCGCAGCGTGGTCTTGACGGTGCCGATGGGCATATTGAACTCGTCGGCGATCTTCTGCTGGCTCCAGCCGTACCCAACGGCCATCCGCACCATCTCTCGCTCGCGCTCGGGGAGCACCGCCAGGGCCGCCGTGGCACGCGCCGCGTCATCATCCACCCGCGCCTCCACGCCCGTGTGAAGCCCCTCCGCGGCCGAGAGTGGCGCAACGCCGCGCACGCGCGACTGCTCCTTCCGCCCGCGGTCGATCAGCCGCCGCCGCGCGATCATCGCGACGAAGGCACGCGACGATGCAACCGCCGGGTCGTAACGGCCCGCGCAGCGCCAAACTTCAGCAAACACTTCCGACACCGCGTCCTCCGTCTCCGAGTGGTTCACCAGCACGCGCCGGGCGAGCATCTCGACAAGCGGACCGAAGTGGTCAAGGCACGCAGAAACCGCCCGCTGATCGCCGGAAGCGATGCGTGACAGGATTTCTGCTCCTTCATCCGTCAATGGTCCAGCCTCTACAGCGGTTCGGGCAAACGTCGCGCCGGTTTTTGTACTGACGCCCGCACCACAGTATCACGCTCAGGGCGCAGATCAAAAACCAGCAGCCGCCCCGGCCGAACCGGGTGCGCCGCGTGCGTTCGCAGCGGTCACTTTCAAACCCCCTTTCCCGGAGTTTCACATGATTAACGCCAACCGATCGATCGTCACCCTCTCCGCAGTCGCCCTGCTCTTCGCGGCCGGGCAGGCCGCACAACCCGGTTCCTGCTCCGGCTCGGCCGCCGACGCGGAGGCCCGCGTGACGCCCGCCGCCGCCGAGCAGACCATCGCCCAGATCGCCGTCGAATCGCCCGACTTCAAGACGCTCGTCGCCGCGGCCCAAGCCGCCGGACTCGTTGAAACCCTCGGCTCCAAGGGGCCCTTCACCCTCTTCGCCCCCACCGACGCCGCGTTCGCCAAGGTCGACAAGGCCGCCCTCGCGGACCTGCTCAAGCCGGAGAACAAGGCCAAGCTGCGCAGCGTGCTCCTCTACCACGTGGTCAGCGGCCGCGTCGCCGCGGCCGCCGCGTCCAAGCTGAGCAACGCCGCCGCCGTGAACGGCCAGCGCCTCGACCTGGTGTTCAAGGGCGGCTCGCTGAGCATCGACGGCGCAAAGGTGACCGCCGCCGACATCAACGCCTCTAACGGTGTCATCCACGTGATCGACACCGTCCTGATGCCCGCGCAGCAGAACCTCGCGGCCACCGCGAAGGAGGCCGGCACGTTCGGCACGCTCCTCGCCGCCGCTCAGGCCGCGGGCCTGGCCGACGCACTGGCGGGGGCCGAGCCGCTCACCGTGCTCGCGCCGACCGACGAGGCCTTCGCCAAGCTCCCCAAGGGAACGGTCGAGAGCCTGCTCAAGCCGGAGAACAAGGCGACGCTCACCAAGATCCTCTCGCTCCACATCATCCCGGGGCGCGTCTACAGCGATCAGGTCGCCAAGGTCTCCTCCGCGAAGTCGCTCGACGGTCAGGTCATCTCCCCGTCGCTCAAGGACGGGCGCCTGACGATCAACGGCGCCAACGTCGCAAAGGCCGACATCGAAGCCACCAACGGCGTGATCCACGTGATCGACCGCGTCCTGCTCCCCGAATAAGCCGGAGTATCTCCCTGCTGCCCGGGGTAGCGGCATGACCGACTGTACCCCGAGCATTCCCGGCGGAGCGTGCGCTTGTTCGGGCTCTTCTTCGTCCCAGGCGCGGACCCCAAAGTGGTCCGCGCCTTTTTCATTTCGCCGGGCGCCGAGCGGGCCTGACCGTACACTCTCACCGTGCTCTCCGACTTCTTCGCTGTTGCTTACCTCATCGTCACCCTCGTGGGCGTTGCGCTCGCCCTTGACGCCATCCTCAACGCCCGCACGGCACAGGGGACGCTCGCCTGGGTCGTTGCGCTGGTGCTCTTCCCGGTGCTGGCGATCCCCCTCTACTTCGTCTTCGGTGCCCGCCGCTTCAACGGGTACGTCCGCGCCCGCCGGCGGGGCAACTCGCGCATCAACCAATTGGCGTCGGCCGCCTACCAGGCCCTGAAGCCCTACGCCACCACCTCGCAGCCCACCCAGCGCGGGCGCAGCATGGACTTCCTCGGCCTGCTTCCGATGACCGGCGGCAACGACGCCACGCTGCTGATCAACGGTGGCCCGACCTTCGAGGCGATCTTTCGCGCCATCGACGCCGCGACAGACTACGTCATCGTGCAGTTCTACATCGTCCGTGACGACTCGATCGGGCGCAGGCTCTACAAGCACCTGCAAGACGCCCGCGGGCGCGGCGTGCGTTGCTTCGTTCTCTACGACCAGGTCGGCTCGAGCAAGCTCGGCCAGCTCGTGCTCGCCATGAAGGGGTGCGGCATCCTCGTCTCGCCCTTCAAGACCACCAAGGGCCCGCGCAACCGCTTCCAGATCAACTTCCGCAACCACCGCAAGGTCGTCGTCGTTGATGGCAGGGTCGCCTTCATCGGTGGCATCAACGTCGGCGACGAGTACGCAGACCTCGACCCGACCTGCGCCCCCTGGCGCGACACCCACATCGAGCTCAAGGGCCCTTGCGTCCAGGCCGTGCAGATGTCCTTCTGCGAAGACTGGAACTGGGCCGTCGGCAACGTGCCCGACCTCAACTGGGCCCCCGCCCCCCAGCGGGCCGACGAGCCCGTCCTCGTCATCCCGTCCGGGCCCGCCGACCCCGTCGAGACCTTCCTCCTCCTCACGCTGCAGCTCATCGCCATGTCCAGGGAACGGATCTGGATCGCCTCACCCTACTTCGTGCCCGACGAGTCGATCATCGCAGCGCTCCAACTCGCGGCGCTGCGCGGCGTTGACGTCCGTGTCATCTTCCCGGCGAGACCCGACAACTTCCTGGTGAAGCTCGCCGCACGCTCAGTCGGGCCCGACCTGATCCCCGCTGGCGTCAAGATGTACTCCCACGGCAAGGGGTTCATGCACCAGAAGGTCATGGTGTTTGACGACATCGGCTGCGTCGGATCGGCCAACATCGATAACCGTTCGCTCCGCATCAACTTCGAAATGACCGCCCTGGTCGACGACGCCGGCTTCGCCGCCGAGTGCATCAGGATGCTCGAGACCGACCTGCTCGACTGCACGGCGGTGCCAAGCGACGAGTGGTCGAAGCTCAGCCTCTTCAAGCGGCTCACATCGCGCACCGCACGCATGTTCGCGCCCATCCTCTAGCGCCCGGGTGCCGCAGTATAAACTGAACACTCCGCCCGCCGGACCAGTACCTACTCCACACGCCGTGACCGCGCCAACGCCCAATCCCGACCACCACCGCCCGCTGCCGCTGGCACGCCGGCTCGCCCTCATCGGGCACGGCTTCCGCTCGATGATCAAGCGCTACCCGGCCGACATCGCCTCCGCCGTCCGGCGCACCACCAAGGGCACAAGGCGCGACGCCTTCGCCGACCGCTGGAAGGAGGCCGTCGACAAGGCCGACCGCTCCGAGATCGTCGCCGCGTGGCTGGGGCACTGCACCGTGCTGATGCGCGTCGACGACACCACCATCATCACCGACCCGGTCCTCTCCGAGCGCATCGGCATGCGCGTCGGCGGCGTCACCGTGG
>JAUXUZ010000283.1 GCA_030680655.1 Phycisphaerales bacterium | reverse complement strand
CTCGGCGTCGTCGAGCTGACAATCGCCCTCCACTACGTCTTTGACTTCGCGCACGACCGCCTGCTCTTCGATGTCGGACACCAGTGCTATCCGCACAAGCTGCTCACCGGCCGCCGCCGCATGCTCAGCGGCCTGCGCACGGGCAAGGGGATGGCCGGCTTCCCCGAGCCGCGCGAGAGCGTCTTCGACCTCTTCAGCGTCGGGCACGCGGGCACGGCGATCAGCACGGCTGTGGGCATGGCCCGCGGCGACACGCTTGCCGGTGAGAGCTACGAGCCTGAATCACGCCCCAACGGCCGGCGCGTGGTGTCACTGATCGGCGACGCGTCGATCGTCAACGGCGTCGCGATGGAAGGTCTCAACGGCGCGGGGACGCTCAAGCGTCAGTTCCTCGTTGTGCTCAACGACAACGGCATGAGCATCAGCAAGCCGCAGGGTGCGATCGCCGAGTACTTCAACCACATGCGCCTCAGCCACCGCTACACAGGCTGGAAGAACACGGCGAAGGAGTGGCTCAAGGGCGTCCCGGGCGGAACGACCATCCGCGGCGCGTACCACAAGAGCACCGAAGCGATCAAGCACCTGATCAACGAGCAGGGCTGGTTCGAGCACTTCGGCCTCGTCACCGTCGGGCCCGTCGATGGGCACGACCTGCCGACGCTCATCCGCGTGCTGGCGGAAGTGCGAAACGTCGACAAGCCGATGGTGCTGCACGTCAAGACCGTCAAGGGCAAGGGGTTCTCCTTCAGCGAGAACGACAGCAGCACATTCCACTCGCCCCCCGCCTTCAGCGTGGTCGGCGAGACCGACCCGGATGCCGAGCCAACCGCGACCGCCGGGGTCGTCAACGAAGGGTGCCGCGTCGAGCTCAAGAAGGACGGGCGCAGCTTCACCGCCGCCATCGCCGACATCATGGCCGAGACCATGGGGCGCGACGCCAAGGTCGTCGCCGCCACCGCCGCGATGCCCGACGGCACCGGCGTCAGCAAGCTCCTCAAGATGTTCCCCGACCGCACGTGGGACACCGGCATCTGCGAGAGCCACGCCCTGGACATGATGGCCGGACTCGCCAAGACCGGCTTCAAGCCGTTCTTCGCCGTCTACTGCACCTTCCTGCCGCGCGCGTTCGACCAGGCTTTCCAGGAGGCGGCGCTGCAGGGCCTACCCGTGCGGCTGCTGCTGGACCGGGCCGGGCTCGTCGGCGGCGACGGCGCTGTGCACCACGGCTTCTGCGACGTCACACTCCTGCGCGTGCTCCCCAACGCCGCCATCACCGCGGCGATGGACGAGCCGAGCCTCGCGGCGGCGGTTGAGTTCATGCGCACCTACGAAGACGGACTCTCCAGCGTCCGCTACCCGCGCGACAACGTCAGCGACCGCTTCACCAGGGGCGGCCAGCCGTGCCTGCCGTTCGTGCTCGGCAAGGCCCGCTGCCTCACGCCGGAGTTCGACGTCGGCGGCTCGGGCAACGACGGCGGCGGCGAGCCTGAGTGCGCTGTGCTCGCCTTCGGCACGTGCGCCATCGACGCCATGAACGGGTTCGACGAGCTGCGCGGCGACTACCGCGTCGCGGTCTACGACGCCCGCTTCGCAAAGCCGATCGACCGCGAGCTGATCCGCTCGCTCCTCTCACGGCGCGTGCCGGTGGTCACCGTCGAGGACCACTCGTTGGTCGGGGGCTTCGGCTCCGCCGTGCTCGAGGCCGCGCAGGAGATGGGGCTCGACTCGTCGCTCATCACCCGCCTGGGCCTCCCCGACGCGTGGATCTACCAGGACTCGCGCAACCGCCAGAAGGAGATCGCGGGCATCGACGCCGCGGCGATCGCCAAGGCGGTTCGCGTGGCGGTGGATGCGGCGACGGGGCGCGAAGCCCGCCAGCCGGTCGCCCACTGAAACGAGCCCTGTGCGGAAGCACGGGGACGGTGATGATGAAACGCCAGTGTGGTACGCAGGAGTCATGGGTCGTTGGGCCCCCGCTGCTCGGGGCGCAGCGGGATGACCCGCGCTGGTCCACTACGGATCAACGAATCGTCGCATCACGCGCGCAGCGATCCGAGCCAACGAGCCCAGATCGACAGCACCAGCAGCATGTACAGGCGCTGCGAGTGGTCGCGCGTCACCATGCCGCTCTTGCCCGTGCCCAGATGCTCGTCGAGCATCTGACGCACGTACGCCATGTTGAGGTCGATCCCCAGCGACGGCGGCCCGAACGGCTCGGCCGAGTTCATGTGATCAAGCAGCAGCGTGCGCATTCCGCCGTAGTCGCTGCGGAACCACTCGCCGATGGGGATGGCGAAGCCCATCTTCGGCCGGTCGACGATGTGGGCCGGGAGGTGCCGGCGGGCGACGGCGCGGAGGAGGCCTTTGCGCTGGCCCCAAGGCATAAGGGAATGGAGCGTGGCGTTGCGTGCGACCGCCGAGAGCAGCGGATCAAGGAACGGAGAGCGGACTTCCAAGGCCGTTCGCATGGATGCTGTGTCACTCTTGCGCATGAGGTCGTCCGGCAGGTAAGCGTGGATGTCCTCATTCATGGCTGCATCTGCGCCCGTTGTGAGCGCCCCCCATCCCCGCTCGCTCTCGAAGGCACTCTTCACCTCCTCTGCTGAGCTAAGACGCTGCAGATCCGAATGTGGAAAGATCGAGCGGAGATCGCGGTAACGATCGTGCCGGGCCGCATCGGCCAACCGGTGCAGGCGGGAGCGCTTCGACGTTGGGCTTCGGTCGGGGCGGCCGGGCCATAGCGCGAGCGCGGGCCAGAGGCGCAGCAGGTTCGCGCCGCGGTAGCGCTCGTAACCTCCGAACATCTCGTCACCGCCGTCGCCGCTGAGCGCTACAGGCGCCTCTGAACGCACCGCTCGCGAGAGCCAGTGCGTGGGCAAGAGCGAAGAGTCTCCAAAGGGGAGCCCGAGGTTGCCGATGAGGTCGTAGAGGTCGGCGGCGGGGTTTGCGTCGCACGGCAGCGTTTGATGAGCGGTTCCCAGCGTCGCCGCGACCTCTTGGGCGAACCGTGATTCATCGAAGGCTTCCGTTGGCATCCGCACCGTGAACGTGCGGATGGCGGGGTTCTCGTCGCGTGCGAAGGCCGCGATCAGCGACGAATCGACGCCCCCCGACAGAAAGCAACCGACCTGCACGTCGGCCTCGAGACGAGATCGGATGCTGGCTCGCAGCAGCGACTCGACCTCGATAGGACCCAGCGGCTGGCTGCGTAGCAAAACGACCGCGGCGCGTGAGAGCACCCCGCTCATGCGTGGGTAACGGTGCCGGTCGATGAACCAGTGGAATCCCCACCCCTTTGCACTGCTGCGAGCAACGTGCGAAGGAAGTGCCTCGTCTACGGAATGGATGGGCAGCCGACCGTCAGCGCCAAACCGTACCCAACGGATGATGTGTGCCCGATCGAGCGCCGGGTCGACTCCGAGCGACCGGTGCAGTTTCAACAGTCCCGGGATCGTGCTCGCAAAAGCGAGCACAGCACCACCACCGTGCTCGATACAGGTGCAGTAGAGCGGCTTCTGTCCCATCTGATCGCGTGCGAGAGTTACTGAACCGTCGCATCGGGACCAGACTGCGAACGCGAACATGTCTTCCAATCGCTCGGCGAGTCCGGCGAGCAGGACGGGCATCCCGTCGTTGTCATCGGGAACCCCTGCTCCCCACTCGCGCCACCCGTGGAGCAGCACCTCGGTGTCGCTGTGGTCGGTGGTGAAGTGGTGGGCTTTGGCCTGAAGTTCTGCCCGCAGCTCGCGGTGGTTGTAGATGCAGCCGTTGAAGACGACGGCGAGGGTGTCTCGGAGGTCGGGGAGCCGCTGGTAATGGATGGGGTCGTTGGGTTTCCCGTGGAAGAGAAGGGGTTGAAAGGAAAGAGCGGACGGCTGGCCCAGGCTTGCGCCAAGGCCTCGTTGAGAAGGGAGCTGCGAGACCATCGGCTGGGCGCCGCCGCCGTGGTCGATGATGCTGAGCCGGCGGTGGACGAGGGCGACGTCGACGACCGTGCCGTCGGCGCGGACCGCGCGGTCGCGGAAGCGGCCCTGGCCGTCCGGGCCGCGGTGGCGGATGGAGTCGTCGAGGATGTTAAGCCACTGCTCGGGGATGGCGTCAAAGGGCGTGCGTTCTACCGCCGCCCGGGCCGCTTCACCGGGAGGGGTCAACAGCAGGATGCCGGCGATTCCGCACACGTGCGGAGAGAATACGAGGGGCGATCAGCGGAAACCGGACGCCGGTCATCCAGCCTTCGCGGCCGCGGCCTTGCGCGCCCGGGCCCTGCTCATGGCCCGGTCGAGCGCTCGGCGCTGCCGCTGCCAATCGTCCCACTCCTGGAGCACCTGCGGGTCGGCCTTGAGGAGCCAGACCGTGTGCAGCAGGCGCGTAATCAGGATCGCCACAGCGAACGGCACGGCGACCGAGAGCTCACGCGCAAAGTTCCAGTTGAGCATGAACCACTGGCCCCCCATCGCAACGCCGTAGAACACCGGCGAGAGGCAGAGCCGCTGGAGTTGGAGGGTTGTCGCGTCACGAACGAATCCGACCTTCACGCCGTTTGTTGAAGGCTGCAGTACGCGTGCCCGGGCCGCATCCTCGGCAGCCTCCCTGCGGTCGGCGCCGAACCCCGGCAGGTGCGGCAGGTGCGTGCCGTGCGTGGCGTCCTTGATGACCGAAAGCCCGGGCGGGGGCGACGAATCGATGACGTCCTCGGCCTTCTCGATCAGCGTCTTGGAGCGGCTCCAGGAGTCCGGCCAGTGGTTGGCCATCCAATGCAGCCCAACGGCGAGCACGATGTCGATCACCCAGTCCGCCGCGGCCGCGACGATCATCAGGATCGCCTTGTCGTCATTGCGCACGCCGATGTAGCGGGTGAAGTGGATGACGAGCGTGCCGCCGATCGCGGCGACGACCGACGCCACCGTGATGTTCACGTTGATGTTGACCAGCCGGCGGCGGTAGAGAGACGTCATCCACATCCACATAGAGGTGGCAGAGCATATCGGCTGCGCCCGCTGGCCGCAGGAGGTCAGCGCAGGGTTTTGAGCCTTTTGCGCGCAATCGCCACGGCCGCCGCCGAGCGGTCAAAGCCGATCGCGCTCCGCCCGAGGCGCGCAGCGGCGACGAGGGTCGTCCCGCTCCCACAGGTCGGGTCGAGCACGGCACCCCCTTGCGGGCTGCAGGCGGACACGAGCAGCTCGAGCAACGCCAGCGGCTTCTGCGTGGGGTAGCCCGTGCGCTCGGCCGCCATGTTGTTGATGGAGGGAATGTCGAGCACGTCGGTGGCCTTCTTGGTCTGGCCCTTGAGCCGGTTGCTGGTGGCGGGGATGCGCGGCGGCTTGAAGTAGTAGCGGTCGGGGTCGAGGCAATAGAAGAGAATGTCGTCGTGCTTGCGGGCGAAGCGGCGCGGCGAAGACCCGCCGAGCCCGTAGGACCAGACGAGGTGGTTGACGAAGCGGTCCGCGCCGAGCAGGTCGTCGAGCATGAGTCGGACGTGATGAGTCGTGCGCCAGTCGGTGTGGATGAGGATGTTGGCGGTCGGCTTGAGGGCGGGGAGGGTGGCTTCGAGGCGCTCGCGGAGCCAGACGGTGAAGGCACGGGGGGTGCCAAAGGTGTCGGCGTAGGCCGCCCGGATAATGCGCCCGCTGACGGCGTGCGCGTTGGGAGGCGTGCGTTGAGGCTTGCCTGTGTTAAAGGGGGGGTCCGCGTAGAGCAGATCGACCGATACCGGCGCGAGTGTCGGCGCGAGGGTGAGCCAGTCTCCTTTGAGCAGCTTGGGCGTGGGCGTCACTGCGTGAGCGTATCAGACGCCCGAAACGACCGCCCGGCCCACGCTGTAATACGTAAAGCCCCGCTCGCGCATCATCGACGCCCGGTAGAGGTTCCGCCCGTCGAAGATGACCTTGCCCTTCATCGCGCTGGCGAGCCGCCCGAAGTCGGGGCTCTTGAAGTCGTCCCAGTCGGTGCAGATCACCAGGGCGTCGGCGCCCTGCGCGGCCTCGTACATGTCGGCGGTGATCTTGACCGAAGCGCCGAGCTCGTGCCGCGCGTTCTCCGCGGCGACGGGGTCGAACGCGGCAACGGTCGCGCCGTAGCCCAGGGCCTTGCGCATCAAGGTGATGCTCGGCGACTCGCGGATGTCGTCGGTTCGGGGCTTGAAGGCGATGCCCCAGAAGGCCAGCGTCTTGCCGGTCAACCCGCCCGCGGCCTGCTTCGCCGAGAAGTGCCCCAGGATCTTGTCGAAGAACCGTTCGCGCTGACGC
>JAUXUZ010000282.1 GCA_030680655.1 Phycisphaerales bacterium | reverse complement strand
GCGAGCGCAACACCGTGCCCGTGCGCCGCGATCACCGGCGCCAGCAGCCCGTAGAACACCCGGCTGATGTTCTCAACGCTCGGGTTCACCCCACCTTGGGCGCGGTCAAACTGCGCGCAGTCCACGTTCAGGTTCCGGTGGTCGAACGGCTCGATCAGCGCAGCCAGCGTCGCCCGCTCAAGGTCCGCAAGGGCGAAGCGCGGGGCCGCCCCCTGCTCCACCGGCACACGCACGCACGGCTCGATGATGTAGTTGTGCCCGTGGGCGCTCGGGTTTGCGCACCGTCCAAACAGCCGGCGGTTCTCCTCGTCGCTCAGTTCAGGCACGTACAGCCGGTGGGCCGCGGCGATCTCAAACTTCTGGCGCAGCAGCGCAGTTCCCGGTGTCATCGGTGAGACCTCCACGCAATACGTCGGTGTGACGCTCCATCGAACCCAGACAACACTCCCGCTCAGCGCCGCGTTCAGGCGCTCCGCCCCCTCCGCGAGCACGCCACCCTCCCACCGCCATCCCCGCTCCCCCCCCGCGCCGGCCGAGAGCGAGGCCGAGAACGCGCCCGCAAGCGTGCCGCGCGCAGCGCGGTCGATCGCCTTGATGTCCATGAAGTACCCCGTGCGCGCATCGGCTTCGCCCCGGCAGCACACCTCCACTTCAATGTGCCGGCTCTGCGGCCAGCCGCCGTAGGACGGCACGCCCCCGTACCCGTTGCCGCGACGGTCGCTGTCAGCGTCCGGCCGCACCTCTCCCGGCGGCCCATCGGCCTCAACCGCCATCCTCACGATGCGCCGCAGAAGGACCATCAGCAGCAGGGTACGACCACCGTACCGCCAAAGCTGCAAACAGGCAACGAACGAACTCCCCACGCCGGCCCGCGTAACCTCATCCGGCGTTCAACAGTTTATCACCCTTACTCTCAAAAGGAGATTTGGTATGAAGAAGACACTGACCTTCGTTGCGATCGTCGGCCTTGGCTTGGCTTCACTCGCTGGCTGCGAAGAGAAGAAGCCCGTAGAGGCGGTCAAA
>JAUXUZ010000280.1 GCA_030680655.1 Phycisphaerales bacterium | reverse complement strand
GGCGAACAAGGAAAACCCGAAGCCGCGCCCCGAACGCCCCGCAAGCCCCGACCGCAAGGGGATGGGCATCGACCCCAAGCACCGCTGATCCTGTCCTTGCACTGACCCGACGCTACTGTTCAAGCGCCCGCGGCCTCCGCCGCGGGCGTTTTCACGGAGATGCCATGATCCTTCAAGCAACCGCCGTTTCACTGCTCATCGCCGCATCCGCTGTCGCCACGCTGCAGCCGCCAGCGTTGGAGCCGGCTTCACCCGCCGCTCCGGCCGTGCCGGCGACCGATCCGAAGCCGCAGGCGGCCAACTGGCCCTTCACCGCTGACAAGGCCGAGCCCGCGGCAACCGGGTACAAGTTCACCGAGGGTCCCACGTGGGTGCCCGGTGAGAAGGGGAGCGGCGGCTTCTTCATCTTCTGCGACATGCGCGGCGACACGGTCTACAAGTGGGACGGCGGCGCCGAGAAACCGACAGCGCTGCTCAAGCCATCGGGCGCTGCCGTCGGCAGCAGCGCCGATGCGAAGGGCAATGTCTACCAGGTGCAGACGTCCGAGCGCCGTCTGACGAAGTGGACGATCAAGGATGGAAAGGCGTCGGAGGTCTCGGGCTTCGCCGCAGACTTTGAGGGCAAGAAACTGGGCGGAATGAACGACTGTGCTGCGCACGCCAACGGCTCGGTCTACGCGACGCACGGAACCTGGTTTATCGACCCCAAGAGCGCTGAGTTCGCTCACTCGGGCGTGGTCCGCGCTGCCGCCGACGGTAAGGTGACGTGCGTCGCCGACGGGCTCGTGGGGCCCAACGGCATCTGCTTCTCACCCGACGGTAAAACCGCGTACATCACCGAGTACGGCGCTGGACGCATCAACGCTTACCCCGTGAAGGACGACGGAACGTTCGCGGACAAGAGCGTCTTTGCCGACCTGAACGCGATGGCACCGACGCACAACGTGAAGGGGCGCGGCGGCGCAGACGGTGTGCGGTGCGACAACAAGGGCAACGTTTACTCCACCGGACCCGGTGGCATCTGGGTGCTCAGCAGCAAGGGCGAGTTCGTCGGGCACCTGCCGATCCGCGCGACGAACCTGGCGTTCGGCGGCGCCGACGGCAAGACGCTGCTGATCACTACCGGCGGCGGGATCTCGACGATCGGCACGAAGAACGCGGGCGCGGGCTGGTAAGCCGATCGGTCGCTCCGCACCGTGGCGAGGCTTCCGACCCCGCTGCCAGCTACGCGGGGCTCTTCACGGTCGCGAGCACTTGGCTCAGCGTCCGCTCGGCGGCCGCGATTGACGACCCGCCCAGCGTGGTCCGCGGGATCACGCGGTGCGCACCGACCGCCAGCAGGTTGCTGGTGATGTCTTCGGGCACGACGTAATCGCGGTCGTCGAGGATCGCTGTAGCGCGGGCCGCCTGGGCCAGCGCGAGCGCCGCCCTGGGTGAGAGCCCCAGCTGCAAGTCGGGGTGGTTGCGCGTTGCTGTTGCGAGCGCCACGACGTACTCACGCAGCGACCGCTCAAACTTCACCGCGTCTGTCTGTGCCTGCAGGGCCACCACCTGTTCGCGCGTGATCGCCGGGCGCAGACCGTGCAGCACGCCGTTCGACGGGCGCTGCTCGAGGATGCGCATCTCATCAGCGGGCGAGGGGTACCCCAGCGTGACGCGCATCAGGAAGCGGTCGAGCTGATTTTCAGGGAGCAGGAACGTCCCCTCAAAGTCGCTGGGGTTCTGCGTCGCCACGAGCATAAAGGGCTGAGCGAGCGGGTGCGTGATGCCGTCGATCGTTACCGACCCCTCGCTCATCACCTCAAGCAGCGCCGTCTGCGTCCGCGGGGTTGCCCGGTTGATCTCGTCGGCCAGGACGATGTTC
>JAUXUZ010000279.1 GCA_030680655.1 Phycisphaerales bacterium | reverse complement strand
GGGCTGGCGGCAGAAACGGTGGTCATCGTCTTGGCGTCCTTGTTGTTGGCGCTCGCGGCGTTGTCTTTGCTTGCGGCTTCGCTTGATGCTGCCGTCCGGGTGGCCGTGGTTTCGCTTGCGGGAGGCGTGGGCTTGCTCGCTGGCTGGTCACTGCTGCGACAAGCCCCAAGGGCGCAGGCCGCCACGACCGCAAGCGATGCGAAGACTGCTGAGTGTGCCATATCGGCCTCCGTTTGGTGTGATGATACGACCCTCGCCCGGAACGGGTTCACCACTGCCGGGGAGGGCGCACAGTGGCTCCTCGAGCGGCCCGAAACCTGACACATCCTGCGAGGGATGCCGGTCGCCGGGCGTCAGGCCTCGTCACGCCGCGTTCGACGCTCAACGCGACCGTCGGTCCACTCGATCAGCAGCGTCTGGCACTCCATCAGAAAGAGCCCATGGTCCAGGACGCCCGGGAGTTGCTTCAAGTCATTGTCCAGCGCGTAGAGCTCGTCTCGGTCGCCGGCGATGTGAGCGGGGAGCGTCAGGTCGAACACGAGGTTGCCGTTGTCGGTGATGTAGTCGGTCGCCGCGGCCGTGCCCGCCAGCGGGCGCTGCCGCCAGGTCCCTTCAAGTTCCATCTGCCCCTCGAGCTCACGCTCGATCAGCCCGCGCGCCATCGGCAGGACCTCGACCGGCAGCCGGAAGCGGGTCCCCAGGCGCGGCGTCAGCTTGCCGCTGTCGATCATGTAGATGCGGCGGTTCGCCGCGTGGGCCACAATCCGCTCGCGGGTCATCGCGCCACCCCCACCCTTGATCATGTACAGGTTCGGGTCCACCTCGTCGGCCCCGTCAAAGAGCAGATCGACGGCGTCGACGCTGTTAAGGTCAACCACGGTCAGCCCCAGCTCACCGGCAAGCTCCTCGGTTGCGCGGCTCGTCGCCACGCAGCGAAGGTCGAGCTTCTCCGCCCGCACACGGTCGGCCAACGCTCGCACGCCGCGCGAAGCAGCGCGGCCGGTCCCCAGGCCGACGACCATGCCCGTCCGAACACCCGTCACAGCCTCAACCGCCAACTGATCCATGGGCAGCCTTCTCCGTACGTGCCGAGCGCCAAGAGCTTGCGACGCTTATTCGAACTTGATCCCCTGGGCCAGCTCCAGCTTGCCGCTGTAGTTCACCACGCTCGTCTGGCGACGCATGTAGACCTTCCACGAGTCGCTGCCGCTCTCGCGCCCGCCGCCGGTCTCCTTCTCGCCGCCGAACGCTCCGCCGATCTCGGCGCCGCTCGTGCCGGCGTTGACGTTGGCGATGCCGCAGTCACTGCCCGATCCATCCGCGGCCAGGAACGCCTCGCTGGTGAGCAGGTTGTTGGTGAAGATGGCGCTGGAGAGACCCTGCTCGACACCGTTCTGGAGCTCGATCGCCTCTTCGATCGTCTTGAACGTGAACACGTACAGGATCGGGGCGAACGTCTCTTCCCGCGCGATTGGCAGCTTGTTCCCCGCAGTCGCACGAACGATTGTCGGCTGCACGTAATTGCCTTCGCGCACGACCGCCTCACCGCCGATGAGCACCGTACCCCCCTGCTTCTTCGCCTCGTCCACCGCCCGCTTGTACCCCTCGACGCTGGCCGCGTTGATCAGCGGCCCGACCAGCGTGCCGGCGCTCAGCGGGTCACCGATCTTCCCCATCACCTGCTTGTACCCGTCCACAAGCCGCCTGCAGACATCGTCGGCGATCTTCTCGTGCACGAACAGTCGACGCGTCGACGTGCAGCGTTGTCCCGCTGTCCCTACAGCGCCGAAGACGATCGCCGGCACAGCCAGTTTCAAGTCCGCGTCTTCCGCCACGATCACGGCGTTGTTGCCGCCAAGCTCGAGCAGGCAGCGTCCGACACGGTCGGCCACCACCTGTCCGACGCGCTTGCCCATGCGGCACGAGCCCGTCGCGCTGATCAGCGGGACGCGTCGGTCGGCGACCAGCCGCTCGCCGATCACGCTGTCGAGCCCCATGACAAGCCGGAACACCCCCGGATGACCCATCGATGTGCTGACACGCTCAGCGATGCCGTTGCAGGCGAGCGCCGTCAGCGGTGCCAGCAGGCTCGGCTTCCAGATCGTCACATCGCCGCAAACCGTCGCCAGCGCCGCGTTCCAAGCCCAGACCGCCGCGGGGAAGTTGAAGGCGCTGATCACGCCGATCGGGCCGAGCGGCAGCCACTGCTCCAGGATCCGGTGCTTCGCCCGCTCGCTCGGGAATATCTGACCCGGCAACTGCCGGCTCAGGCCGACGGCGAACTCGGCGATGTCGATGATCTCCTGGATCTCACCCTCTCCCTCCGCGCGGATCTTGCCCACCTCAAGGGCGACCAACTCGCCTAAGTCCTTTTTGTGGGTCCGGAATTCCTCACCGATCGCTCGCACGATCTGGCCGCGGACGGGGGCGGGCACCGATCGGAACCGCTTGAACGTCTCGACCGCGCCGGCCAACTCCCGCTCGTAGCTGGCGGTATCGTCCAGCTTCACCGCGGCGAGCGCCTTGCCGGTTGCCGGATTCTCGGTCACCGCCCACCCGTCGCCTCCAGCCCCATCGATGCGAACCCGGGGATGATCGGCCAGTCCAAGACGCTTGAGAAGATCGGTCGCCATAGACGCGCAGGTTACGCCTGTTGTGCCGTTCCCGCACCAACCCCGGCCCAATCCAGAGCGTGCACCGACCGATCGCCGATCATGGCTCGGTGCTCGACTCGGCGACCAGACTCCTGATCCTCGACGTCCTTTCCAAGGCCCTGGCGGTCGCGAGCATGCTCGTTCTCCTGTATTGGGCAGCGTTCATCTCACGTAAGCCCCGCCGCTATTGCCCCGGCCAGCCGCGGCCCCGCTCGGCATGGCTCTGGCCGTTCACCTGGGTGACGTTTCCACAGTGCGGCTACGACCTGACCCCACTCCCCGGAGCGGCCGCCTCCTGCCGCTGCCCCGAGTGCGGCCGCACCAGTGCCTTGCCGCAGCGGCGCCGCACCCCGACGCCTGTTGCCTATCGCCGCCTGGGCTTGATGTTGATCGCCGCCGGACTCTTGCCGCCTCTTGCGGTCTACCTGCGCTCGGGGCGGTGGGCCAGCCACGCCCCAACCGCTGTCCTTCTGGCCGTGCGGGCGACGATGGGCACGCACACGCAGTGGGCTGTCCGATCCAGTATCTACCAGCGTTGTCAGCCACCGCACGACAACGCCGGCAACCGCATCGACGATCCGCCGCTCCCACAATGGCAACAGCGCTGGGCCGTCCGCCTGTTCATCGACGACATGCGCGACGATGACGTCCGCGACAACGCCGACAGCGCTCGGTACGCCCTTTCTTGCCTCCCGACCACCCTCACCGTTGCGCCGCTGCAGGCTGCGCTCAACGACCCCGACCAGCAGCTCCGCCAGTTCGCAGCTGACATCCTGCGGGCCAACCGCTCGTTGCCCGTGAGCGACGATCTTCTCCGCGTGAGCGTCGAATCGCTCCGCGACGACCGACCCGGCCCAGACGGGCGTTGGAGCTGGCTGCAGATGTCAAACGCCGCGGGTGGCTTCGACTTCCTGCTCACACACGCCCAGCGCGCCGAGCCTTTCATCGCCGCGGGGATCAACGGGGGCGACCCGCAACAACGCTTCCTCGCTTCGGTCATCGCCGCAACGACTCGGCTCGAACGGCTCCTCCCCTCTGCCTGCCCGCAGCTCATTGAGGCGCTCGGGAGCGACGACATCGCCGAGAACGCGAAGTTCGCGGCCGCGGCGTTCCTCAAGCTCGGCCCGGCTGCGCTCCTTTACCTCGAACCCGCCCGCCGCGACGACGACGCCCAGCGTCGCCAGGTCGCCTGCCTGCTGGTAGAGCGGATCATCGAACCGCGCGGCCCGGCAACCCGCTTGCTCCCCAGCGATGCGGCGTCGATCTCGCAACTCGCCGCCGAGCCGTCGCTGCTGAAGATCGAGAACCTGGAACGCCGCTTCTATGACTTTCCATCGATCAAGACTCCGTCGCGCTGATGGGTCTTGATACCATGCTCCTGACGCGCCACAATCACTCATGCCCGCATCTGATCAGCCGCAGCGTTCCCAACCCATCGAAGTCGTCCTCGCGACGGGCAACCCGCACAAGGTCGATGAACTCCGCGCGATCTTCGCCGCCTCGAACGCTGGCGTCCGGGTCGTCGGTCTCAGCGATCTCCCTGGCCACCCCTTTCCCGAACCGCAGGAAACTGGCACCACGTTCGAGCAGAACGCCGCGATCAAGGCCCTCGCGTACGCCAATGCCACCGGGCGTCTCTGCCTCGCTGACGACAGCGGCCTGGAGATCGACGCTCTCAGCGGCCGGCCAGGCGTCATCAGCAGCCACTACTGCACCGACGGTCGTGAAGAGAGCATGGACCGCCAGACGCGCGACGCGGCGAACAACGCCCGCGTGCTCAAGGAACTCGACGGCGTTCCGCCGCAGTTGCGCACCGCCCGCTTTGTGTGCGTGATGGCGCTCGCCCGGCCCGGCCTGTTGATCGCCCGCTCCAGGGGCACCTTCGAGGGCCGCGTCGGCATCCCCCCGGCTGTCCCCGCGGGCGCGAACGGCTTTGGCTACGACCCACTGTTCCTGGCGGCGCCGGAGTTTGCACGGACGGGTGCCCAGCTTTCGCCAGAGGAGAAGAACGCACGCTCGCACAGGGCTGCCGCCGCACGCCGGATGGCTGCGCAGATCGCGCTGCTCTACGCGGGCAGGGCCCAGTAGGCTTGCCGAATCATCAGGTCCCTACTTCACCCCTCGGTGGCACACGCACACGCCGAACGTGAGCGGAGTCTGGGAGACGTCCTTGAATCCCGCCGCGCAGATCACAACGCCCAGTTGCTCCCTGTCAAGGAACGTCTCGACGCTCTTGGGCAGGTACTTGTACGCCCCGCTCTTGTCGCCGCTGATCAGTGTCGCCGTCAGCGGCATGATCCGGCGCGTGTACACGTCGTTGCCCCACCTGATCAACCCGTTCCGCGGCCGGTCGAACTCCAGCACCACCAGCCGCCCGCCCGGCTTGAGCACCCGGTAGAACTCCCCCACCGCCTTCGCCGGGTCCTGGACGTTCCGGATGCCGAACGCGATGGAAACAACATCGAAGCTCGCGCCCACGAACGGCAGCGCCTGGGCATCGCCCCGGATGTACTCGATGTTGCGTGCTACTCCCCCCACGCTCTGCCCACGCTTCTCTCGCGCGACCGCCAGCATCTCTTCGGTGTAGTCCAGCCCGGTGACGCGGGCCGCCCCGGAGTCGGCGAAGAGTCGCGACAGGTCGCCCGTCCCGCAGGCGACATCCAGCACGTGATCCGTCGGCTGCACGGCCGCCTTGCGGACTGTGAACCGCCGCCACCGCTGATCTAGCCCGAAGGAGTGGACCCGGTTGTTGACGTCATAGCTTCCCGCGATCGCCGCGAACATCCGACGCACCCGCTCCTGCTTGTCACCCGCTGCGTGCGGGTTCGATGCAAGGTCCGTCCTCGACCACGCCGCTCCGGCGTTCCCAGCCTCGCCAACGCTCTCAGCCCGCTTCGTTCCCGCTTCGCCGGTACTCATCGGCCGATGGTACGCTGTACCATTCGACGAACCCTAAGAGGAGCATCCCCATGCACCGTGTCACCCTTTTCCTGCTTGCCACCGCACTGACCGCCCTGGGCTCGCTGTCTGGCTGCACCACGAACGCGGCGACCGGTCGCACGCAGTTTGCCGCCTATTCACGCGCAGACGAGATCGCCCTTGGCACCAGCGCCATGCCCAGCATGGTCGCCGAGTACGGCGGCGCTGTCAGCAGCGCCCCTTTGCGAGCGTACGTCAGCGACATCGGAAACCGACTCGCGGCCAAGACCGAGGCCGACAACCCCACCCTCCCCTGGGAGTTCACCCTCCTCGATTCCGCCGAGATCAACGCCTTTGCCATGCCGGGGGGCAAGGTCTTTGTCGCCCGCGGCCTGGTTGAGAAGATGACCAACGAAGCCCAACTCGCGGGGGTCATCGGGCACGAGATCGGGCACGTGACCGCGCGCCACATCTCCGAGCAGATCGGCAAGCAGACGGGCGTGCAGATCGGCGCGGCCGTGCTCGGCGCCGCCGTCACTGCTGCCGCCGGTGAACGGCACCCCGAAACAGGGGCCGCTGCGGGCGTGGCGATCGCCGTCGGCGGCCAGCTTGTCACGCTCAAGTTCTCACGCGACCAGGAAACCGAGGCCGACCACTTGGGCCTCCGCTACATGAGCCGCCTCAACTACAACCCCGCGGCCATGGACCAGGTCATGGCCATCCTTGAAGAAGCGATGGGCAGCGGCCGCCAGCCCGAGCTGCTCGCCACGCACCCGGACCCCGCGAGCCGCCGGGTCAATATCGCCAGAGAGGTCCGCACGACCTACGCCTCGACGCAGAACAACCCCAAGTTCGTCCTCAACGAGGAACGCTTCCGCACGCAGTTTCTCAACCCACTCAAGGCCCTTCCCCCCGCACGAGCGCAGCGCCCGGGGCTGGACATCACGCCGGCGTACCCGCGGGCATTCGCGCTCAACCAGCCAGCGACCTGGTGCGCCCACTGCGCGGGCGCAGAGCAGGCCGGGCAGCACGGAACGAACTGAACGAACGCCCGTTACACCGTCGGGAACATGCGCCGCCAGTTCCCGCTGGCGAACCCTTCGACATCCGCGGCGCTCCAACCCGCGGCCGCGAGCGCATCCGCGAGCTTCTGATAGTCCGCCGGGCCGTCGATCCCCTCGGGGAGTCGAGCCGAGCTGAAACCGCCGTCCGCGTCGCTGCCGAGCCCCACGCACCGCCTGCTGCCGGCGATGGAGCAGACCCGTTCGATGTGGGCCAGGCAATCGGCGATCGTCGCCCTCTTCGGCTCCTCGCAGTTTGGCCGCAAGAAAAGGCTGAACAGGTTCAGTCCGATCACGCCGCCGCGCCGCGTGATCTCCTTGATCTGCGAATCGGTCAGGTGGCGCTGTCGGCGTCCGAGGGATTCGATGGCCTCGCCGCCGTTGAGTTCGCGGCAGTTGCTGTGGCTCGCCACGATCACCCGGTCCGTGGCGTCACAAAGTTCCCAGAAGGCCCGCTCGCTCAGGTGCGATGCGTCATGCACGATCCCCAGGCGGTCCATCTCCGCGACCAGTTCGCGGCCAATACCAGTCAAACCGGTTTCAACGCCGTTGCCGCCGGCGAACCGCGACTGGTGCGCCCACGCCAGGCCCACCGCCACGACGCCGCGCTCAACCCACCACGCAAGCTCGTCGGGATCGCGGATTGGATCAGCGCACTCCATCAGCACGCCCATCCGCGGCCTCACTCCAGCCGCCCGCCACCTGGCGTACAGATCGACCTGCCGCGCGCCGGCCGCGTGGGCACCCGCCGCGTCACCCTCCACGTACTGCTGGTCCTCGGTCAACGCCGTGCCGGGTTTCACCGACTCTGTAAACACCGTCGCCAGGCATCGGTTCACCCCGCCCGCCCGCAACGACGGGAGCGTGACGCACCCCGGCAGCCACAGCCCTCCCTCTGCGCGTTCCTTGAGGAGATCGCGGCCGTTGAGGTGGATGCAGGCCAGGTCGAGGTGCGCGTCGAACCACTCCATCGTCAAGCCTAAGCCAGCAGTTTCTTGACCACCTCGCCGTGCACATCGGTGAGCCTGAAATCGCGCCCCTGCGATCTGAACGTCAGTTTCGTGTGGTCGATGCCCAGCAGGTGCAGGATCGTTGCCTGCAGGTCGTGCACGTGCACCGCGTCTTCCACCACGCGGTAGCCCACGTCGTCGGTCTTGCCCAACGTGAACCCCTTCTTCAGCCCGCCACCGGCCATCCAGACCGTAAACGCATGGGGGTGGTGGTCCCGGCCGAAGAACTTGCTGCCGTTGCGTGCTTCGTTGAGCGGCGTGCGTCCAAACTCACCGCCCCAGATCACCAGCGTGTCGTCGAGGAGCCCGCGCTGCTTCAAGTCCATCACCAGCGCGGCGGATGCCCGGTCCGTCTCCTTGCAGCGCTGCGGGAGTGAGTGGACGATGTCGTCGCCGGTGTTTGTTCCGTGGCTGTCCCAGCCCCAGTGGTAGAGCTGCACGAACCGCACGCCCCGCTCCAGCAGCCGCCGGGCAAGCAGGCAGTTGTTGGCGAAGCTGGTCTTGCCCGGTTCGGTGCCGTACGCCTCGTGCACAGCCACTGGCTCTTCGGCGATCTCCATGAGCTCGGGCACGCTCGCCTGCATCCGGTAGGCGAGTTCGTACTGCGCGATGCGCGTCGCGATCTCCGGGTCGGCCGCGCGCACCTCGTGCGCCCGGTTCATCTCGTTGATCGCGTCGATCGACGACCGCCGCAGCGCATCGCTCATCCCCGGCGGGTTGTTCACGTACAGCACGGGGTCCCCCGCGCTGCGCAGCGGCACCCCCTGAAACTTCGTCGGCAGGAAGCCGCTCCCCCAGAGCGCCGCTCCGCCGTCGGGGTTCCCGCCGCTGGTGAGCACCACGAACCCCGGCAGGTCGCTGTTCTCACTCCCAAGCCCGTAGGTCACCCACGAACCCATGCTCGGCCGGCCGACAAGCTGCGAACCGGTCTGCACGAAGAGCTGGGCCGGCGCGTGGTTGAAGTGGTCCGTCTGCATCGACCGCACAACCGTCAGCTCGTCGGCGATCGCCGCCGTGTGCGGCAGCAGCTCGCTGATCACCGCGCCGCCCTGGCCGTACTGGCTGAACGCAAAGGGTGACTTGAGCACGTTCGGTGTGCCGCGCGTGAACGCGAACCGCTCCCCCGCGATGATGTCGGCCGGGCACGGCTTGCCGTCGAGCCGGTCCAGCAGCGGCTTGTGATCGAAGAGGTCAAGCTGGCTCGGTGCGCCCGCCATGTGCAGATACACCACCCGCTTCACCCGCGGCGGAAAGTGCAGCCCCCGCGTCCCGCGCGCGATCCTCGTACCCGCGGGCGGCTGCGCCTCCAGAACCGCTTCAACCCCGCCCGAGCCCCCGCGCAGCAGCGAAGCGAGCGCGATCATCCCGATCCCGCTGGTGCAGTTGACAAGCAGTTGGCGGCGCGTCATCGCCAGCAGTTCGGCCGCGGAACGGGGTTGTGGTTGACCTTGGCACACGGGCATCACCCTTCAAGACTTGGTCAGGAACTCATCGAGGTTCAACAGCACGTTCGCAACAACCGTCCACGAAGCAAGCTCAACCGCGTCGCTCTGGGCCGTCCCGTCGGGTACGCCGACGAGCTTCCGGGCCTCCGCGGGCGCTTCGAGGTACGCCGACCGGGCCTTCTTCAGCACACCCGCCAGCGTCGCACGCTCGTGCGGTGTCGCCGGTCGCATCAGGCACGCCCGCAACGCCCAGTCGATCCTCTCGGCTTCACCCATTCGCTCGTTGAGCACTTTGCGGGCAAGGCCGGTGGCCGCCTCGACAAACACCGGGTCGTTGAGGGTGGTCAGCGCCTGCAGCGGAGTGTTGCTGCGCATCCGGCTGGTGCAGATGACCTGCCGCGACGGCGCATCAAACACGGCCATGGATGGGTACGGTGTCGCCCGCTTGACAAACGTGTAGATCCCGCGCCGGTAGCGGTCCTCGCCGATGCTCTCGACCCACTTCTCCCCGCTGTAGGCGTGCCCCCACACGCCCGGCGGCTGCGGCGGCTTCACGCTCGGACCGCCGAACCGCGCACTCAGGAGGCCGCCCACCGCCAATGCCTGGTCCCTGATCGTCTCCGCCTCGAGCCTGAACCGCGCTCCTCGCGCCAGCCACACGTTCATCGGGTCCGCCTCGTGCGCAGACGCGGTGGCTTCAGAACGCTGGCGGTACGTCGCGCTCGTCACGATCAGCCGGTGCACCCACTTCTGGCTCCAGCCGTGGTCCATGAACGAGCACGCGAGCCAGTCGAGCAGCGCCGGGTGGCTCGGCTCGGCGCCCCGGGTGCCGAAGTCATCCTCGGTTTCCACAATACCGCGCCCGAAATAGACGCTCCAGATCCGGTTCACGTGCACGCGCGCAGCGAGCGGGTTGCCTCCGTCGACCATCCACTCGGCCAGCCCCAGCCGGTCCGGGCGCGCGGGAACCGCGGCGCGCCCCGTCAGTTCGGCCGGCACCGCCGGCGCAATCGCTTCGCCAGCATCGCGGAAGTTCCCCCGGTGCATCAGCCGCGTCTGGCGAGGCACATCCAACTCCTTCATCACCTCGACGGTCGCGCCGGGCGTGCCGGTGAGCGTCAGCGTCGGAGCGATCACGTGCGTCTCGCCGTCTCCGACGGTCTTGACCTCCTCCGCGGTGCTGTTGAAGTACGCGAAGAACCCGTAGTAGTCCTTCAGCGACACGGGGTCAAACTTGTGGTCGTGGCATCGCGCGCACCCCATCGTCGCGCCCAGCCAGACCGTCGCTGTCGTGTCCACGCGATCGGCCACCGCCGTCACACGGGCTTCCTCCGGGTCGATCCCTCCCTCTTCGTTCAACATGCTCAGACGCTGGAACGCCGTTGCCACGCGCTGCCGCTCTGTCGCCGCCGGGAGCAGGTCGCCGGCGATCTGCTCGACGGTGAAGCGATCGAACGGCATGTCCTCGTTGAGGGCGTTGATCACCCAGTCGCGGTACGGCCACATCGACCATGTCTGGTCCTTCTCGTACCCCCGCGAATCGCCGTACCGGGCAAGGTCCAGCCACGGGCGTGCCCATCGCTCACCAAACGCCGGCGAGACGAGCAGACGGTCGACGACTTTCTCGTACGCGGTTGGCGAGCCGTCAGCCTCAAAGCTGTCCAACTCCTCAAGCGTTGGCGGCAACCCCGTCAGGTCGAGCGTCACGCGACGCAGCAACGCGGCCTTCGCAGCCTCGGGCGCAGGCTCCAGGCCGTGCTCGAACATCTTCGCGTGCACGAACCCGTCGATCTCGTTCCTTCCCCAGCCCTCCGTCGGCGGAACGGCAGCCTTCGACGGCGGAACGTACGCCCAGTGCTTCTGCTCTGGCGCCCCATCGAGAGGCTCCGCTGATGTTTGGTCCTGCGGCCACTCGGCCCCAGCGTTGATCCACGCCTCGAGCGCCCGCATCTGCTCATCTGTCAGCGGCCCGCCCTCGGGTGGCATCTGCTCGTCTGGCCCTTCGCCGTACACGCGGTGCATCAGGTGGCTCGCCGCGGCGTCGCGTGGCACGATCGCCGCCCCGTGCTTGCCCCCTTTCAGCAGCGACGCAAGCGAATCGACACGCAAGCCGCCCTTGCGCTTGTCGGGGCCGTGGCACTCGACGCACCGCTCAATCAGCACCGCGCGAGCCGTCTCGAACCCGTTGCCCGGAGTACTCCGCACTGGCCCGGGCCCGCTCACGGGCTGGCCTACTTGCTCCCCCTCCATGCCCGGAACGACGCGGTGGCCGCGCAGCACATCGGCGAAGGCATCGGTCAGGTAGCCGCTGCCGTGCGTGATGGAGCCGCCAAAGTGCCCCGCCACGGCGACGCTCACGGCCCCAACGATGACGGCCACCCGATAGCCGAGCGCGCTGCGTGCCAGGCCGTTGTGCTCGTAGGCGACGGCCCGCCGCCGCAGGAACAAGACCACCAGGCCCACCACCGCCGCCGCCGTGCCGGTCCAGCGGTGAATCTCCACCATCGTCGAGTCACCCGGAAGCCCCGCGTTCAGCCACCCGGTCGCGACCGAGACAACGCTCCCGATCACACCGAGCCAGACGCAGATCCCTGCCGCCTGGCTCACCCTCCCACGCCCGCGTGTCTGAACCCAGGTCCAAGCCTCCAGAAGCCCGGCGACCACCAGCAGCGCCACCGGAAAGTGCAGCACCACCACGTGCAGCCGGCCCAAGGCGATCGCCAGGAGCTTCCAGAACCCGTACGTCTCAGCGAAGGCGAGCGTTGATGAGATCACACGTGCAGTCTAACCACTCTTCGGCGCACTGCAACCCGCCCCCCGAGCACGCAATCACCACCCGCTGCGCATTTCGGCGACGATGTCCCTCGCCAGTTGCTGCACGGCCGCGTTCTCGCCGATCTCGATCCGCTCCTTCACGCCGTTGGCGGGCACAAACGACCTTGCCGCCATAAAGTTGCGCCGCGCAACGAGCACCTTCCCGCTGCGGTTGTCCTTCCAGGTGAAGTCGCAGACCACCTCCAGCGAAAGCTCCTGCACCAGGCCGCTGTCACGGCCAGTCGAAAGCGGGCGCATCTCCACGGCGGTGATCGTGCCCTCCAGGTCTGTGCTGGCGTTGCCGGTGCTGGTCACACGGTAGGGCGTGGACTTGTTGATCTCGGTGACGAGCGCCTGCGCAACCTTCGCTTCAAGACCGTGGTAGAACGTGTTGTTCGTCCACACCGGCACCGAGACGGTCTTGACGTCGCTGCGGAACGCCGGCTCGAATGAGTACCCCTGCCGCGGGTCCGACGAACAGCCCGTGGCCGCGAGCACCGCCAGAACCACCGCAGCCGCCGCTGATCGAACCGTTGTCACTTTAATGCCTCCGCGCCGCCGGACGGCCCTTCCGTTGCCGAACCCGAAGCCTCCGCCGAAGCGCTCGCCGACCCGCGCGACGCCGCCGGCGGTTCTTCCAACCACCCGCGCGACTTGAGCATCTCGTACGCGGTGCCCGCCGAAGACGTCTGTGGGTGGTTCCTCAGCAGCCGCCGCAGCGCCACCCGCGCGCTGACCGGGTCGCCCCGGCCCATGTACCAGTTCGCCGTCTCAAGCAGTTGCGACGCCCGGCTGTCGTCGATGCGCGTCAGCAACGCATCGTCAAGCCCGACGGCCTGCGCCTGCGCCGGGTACTCGTTCTGGAAGCGCCGGATAAGCACCCCCGAATCGAGAAGGCTCGTCGTGTCGTACCGCGGCCCCTTGAACTGCCCGAGGCTCGAAAAGATCTGACGCTGCTTCGCACGCATCACGTACGCGCTGCGCGGGTAGTTTGCGGCGAAGGCCTTGTACACCACCGCGGCAGACTCCAGGTCCAACTCCCGGTAGTAGTAGTCGCCCAGCTCGATCACCGCGCGTTCGCCCAGCTGCGATCCGGGCATCCGCTCGTGCACGCGCACCAGCAGTTCCTCACCCACCGACTCCGCCCCGATCCACCGCAGCCCCAGCTGCTTGCGGTATAGGCCGTTGAGATACCTTACGCCGATCTCAAGCTCACGCTCCACGGCCGTTACGTACTCGGGCGAACCCGGGAACGACTTGATGATCGTCTCGTAGTCGTACAGCGCCTCGTACTCATCGTTCACGGCCGTCGCGTCCGCGCGGATCAGGTAGGCCTGCGGCACCAGCGGCCCCACCGCGCGTTCGCGCGGCTTCAGCCACGCGTTGATCGTGCGGTACGCCGCCGATGGGCGGTCCTCTGCCAGTTCTCGGCGGGCGGTCGCAAGAACGGCTTCGTCCGTTCCCTCCGCCGGCGCCGCGTCTGGCACCCACCCACCCTGGCCGTCCGCTTTGTACGTTGTGCTCGCCGCGCCGACAATCGGTGCCTCGCCCGTCCGCGCGATCGACGGTGTCGCCCCCGCGTTCAACGTCGGTGCGTTCGCGCAGCCGCCGACACTAAGCCCCGCCAGAGCAAACAACAGCATCACGCCGAGAGGTCGGTTCACGGGCTCAGGGTAGCAAAAACCTGAGCACCTTTCCGTACGGTCCTGCGCACTCAACCGCCGCGACGGGCAAGCTCCGCCTCCGCCCACACCCAATTCTCGATCGCGCTGCCACCGGTCTGAAGCCAGCGCTCGTACGCGAGCTTCTCGATCGTCTCGTTGCCACGGCGGCCCTTCGCTTCACTCTCACCAACCGGAGCGGTCGAACTGGCAACCGCTCCAGCAGGCAGCCCGGATGGCCCGATCAGGTTTGACTCCGGCGTCGCGGGACGCTCGCCCGAACCGGGGGTGGGTGTAACGGATCGGAACATCGTGCGTAGTTTGCGTGCCATAGGCCTGCCTCCTGATTGCAGACGCCTCGTTCGGTGTGAACGTCTAAGGGTATACCCCTCCTCAGGTAGCCGCAACGATTGGGTATATTCCGACGTGCCAGCAGCCGAGCGATGGCGCGGCACCGCCAACTGACATCGGCCAAACGCAACGTGCCGCACCCCCGAATGGCTCATCCACCAACGGGGCTCGAGCCGGCAAGGTCCTGCAAGACCCTCGGGAGGTTCGCATCCAAGCCTCCTCGGGTCATGACCGAATCGGCTCCTGCGGCCCGTGCAGCGGCCAGCTGTTCGGCCTGAACGTGAGGGCCAAAGACCACCACACGAACCCCTCCCGTACCGCTTGCCCCGTCCGCCTTCAGCCTTCTCAGCATCTCAAACGCGATCTCGCCCTCGCTGCCTTCCTCACCAGCGGCCAGGTCAAGCAGCACCCCACGGACCGGACAGTCAGCCAGGCGGGCCTCCAGCATCTCAAGGGTGCGAACCGGCCGGGCCGCGACCGAAAGGTCATCGGCACACGACTTGATCCGAGTTGCCCACAACAGGTCCGAAGCTAGATAAAGTACCACCCTGTCTCCAATGCCAGATGGACTCGCTGGACCCCGCGCCGATGTGGCCGGGAACGCAGCGAGACGGGCGAACGGGATCAGGGTACCCCTCACGCCCCGGCACGCCGCCGCGGCCCAACACAGGAACCCGCTTTCATGTCCACCACAACAGCCAAGAAGTCCAAGGCCTTTGCGAACGGAGCCGCCGCCCACGCGCGCAGCACGAGCGTCACCCCCAAGAGCATCGGCCAGATGGCCGCGATGTTCGAGGACCTCGGCCTTCCGACCGACACCAACAACCTGTACGGCCAGACCGTCAGCATCATGCTGCACGCCGCCGAGGTGATGAACCT
>JAUXUZ010000274.1 GCA_030680655.1 Phycisphaerales bacterium | reverse complement strand
ATCGGCTCGACGATCACGCGCCCGTCGTCCCCCTCGCGGATGAACGTCTGGATCGTGCCCGCGTCGCCGGGTTGACCCATCACACCCTCGACCACCGCGATGTACATGCGGTGCACACGCTTGCTCTTGAAGTCGTCCTTGAGCCACCCGAAGCCGCGCCGGCTCTTGCTGAACACCAGCAGGCCCGACGCTTCTTTGTCCAGCCGGTGGATGATCCCCGGCAGCGGGCCGGGAAGGGTTGAGGACTTCCCCGCGGCCTCAAGGTCGCGCTGACGCGAGCGCGACAGCCGCGGCGCGTGCGCGGTGAGGTACTTCTTCAAGCGGTAGGCAAGGTTGTCGCGCCCCTCCTCAGCGACGTCCACCGTGAGCATGTGCGGCGGTTTGTCAACAACGATCAGGTCGTCATCCTCGTGGATGATCCGAACGCCCGGCCCGAGCGGGCCGACGGGTCCTTGTTCATCACGTCGCGCCGGCGGTGGGCCAGCACGCTTGCCCCCCACGGGCGGGCGTCGGCTTGACGAGCCGGATCTGCTGTCGCGGGCCCTGTCACCAGACGGTCGACCGCCCTTGTAACCACCCCCGTTGGGCCCGGAGCGGTCAGCGTCAGATTTGCGGCCTTTGTGCGGGCGTGGAGTAGGGGCCATCAAGAGAGCGTAGCGGCGCGGTGCGAACGCAGCAGCATTCCAACCAGTTTCCGAGCGAAGATGCGTTTGGAAACAGGGCTCCTCTGGTTGAGCACAACCCCGCTGGCCGAGAGCACAGTAGCGCGTATCAGAGGCGATTCCATCGTTTCAAGAGGGTTGGCCACGATCAGATCGAGCCCTTTGCGTGCGAGCTTCGCCGCGGCACGGGCGAGCATTGTCCGCTCCGGCTCGAGCGCAAAGCCCATCACCAGCTGCCCCTTCTTGCGCATCGGCTTCAGACCCACAAGCAGGTCGGGCGTCGATTCCAGGCGCAAGACCAATTGCTGGCTTCGACGGGGGAGTTTCCCCTTGCATTGGCCGATGGGCCGGTAATCAGCGACCGCAGCCGCCATCACCAGGATGTCACAGTGGGGGAACTGCTGATGCAGAAGAGCCTGCAGTTCAGCAGTCGTCCGGAACCGCAGCACCTCCACCGACGAATGGGCGGGCGTTAGTGAGGTCGGGCCAAGCAACAGCGTGCAGTGCTCCCCACGGGCCGCGGCCTCGTCCGCGAGCGCGATACCCATCGCGCCGGAAGATCGGTTGCCGATGAACCGCACGTCGTCGATCGGTTCATGGGTCGGTCCCGCCGTCACGAGCACCCTCGTCGGGCGTCGGCTCGGGCGAAATACCGGGCGGAGCGGGGTAGTCTTGGGCGCAGTCTCTGAGTGTTTGCGAACGGCGCGGCTTTTCGTCATAATCCTCGGCCCTGTAAGAACTTGAGAGGCGACTGTCATCGCCCACGGACTATCCTTAGACCTTCCACCATGGCCAGACAGCGCAAGAAACTCGGTGAAATCCTCGTCGGCTGGGGTGCCGTTTCGGCAGAAACGGTCGACGGGGCCGTCGGGAAGGCCCGGGCGAGCGGCAAACGCATCGGCGACATGCTGATCGAACTCGGTGCTGTGAACGAAGAAATGGTCGCCAAGGCCCTCGCCAACCAGTTTGGGCTCGAGTACGTGGATCTGGCATCGACGGGCATCGCCAACCAGGTAGACGCCAAGCTCGTCCCCGACGACCTGATCAAGAAGCACCTGATCCTGCCGCTGACCAAGACCAACGGTCGCCTCACGCTGATCATCCACGACCCGCTGAACCTCGAGCTGCAGGACATGCTGCGGTTCCGGCTCAAGACGGAGATTGACACGCGCCTGGCGAGCCGCTCGGCGATCAAGGGGTTCATCGACAGCAAGCTCGGCAAGGCGAAGGAAGTCGGCGCGGGCCAGTCGCTGGTGACCGACTCGATCGACAAGACCATCGACCGATCCGTCGACAAGTCGATGGACAAGTCGATCGACATCACCGGCGAGGATGCGCCGATCGTCAGGCTCGTGACGCGCATCCTGACCGAGGCCGTCAAGATGCGGGCGAGCGATATCCACATGGAGCCCATGGCCGACCGTGTGCGCCTGCGCTACCGGGTCGACGGCGTCTGCATGGAGCGCGACAACCTCCCCAAGCGGATGCAGAACGCAGTGCTCAGCCGCCTGAAGCTCATGGCGGGCATGAACATCGCCGAGAAGCGCGTGCCGCAGGACGGACGCATCAAGCAGCCGATGGAAGAGGGGACGATCGACTACCGCGTGTCCGCCTGCCCGACCTACCACGGCGAGAGCGTCGTCCTCCGTATCCTCCGCCCCGATTCGGTGAAGATCGGCCTGGTCAACCTCGGCTTCGAGGAGGACATCTTCGCCACGTTCAACAAGATCATCCGTCGGCCCAACGGCATCTTCCTCGTCACCGGCCCGACCGGCTCGGGAAAGACGACCACGCTCTACTCTGCGCTCGACGTGCTGAACCGGCCCGACAAGAAGATCATCACGGCCGAAGACCCGATCGAGTACAACTTTACGGGCATCAACCAGTGCCAGGTGCGCGAGAAGATCGGCCTCTCGTTCTCGATCATCCTCAAGACGATGCTGCGCCAGGCCCCCAACATCATCCTCGTTGGTGAGATCCGTGACCGCGAAGTCGCCGACATCGCCATCCAGGCCGCGCTCACCGGCCACCTTGTTTTCAGCACGCTCCACACCAACGACGCGCCCTCCGCGATCACCCGGTTGATCGATATGGGCGTGAAGCCGTTCCTGGTCGCCTCGGCGATCCAGGCGATCATGGCCCAGCGCCTTGTCCGCGTGCTCTGCAAGGAGTGCAAGCAGCCCGACCCTGACCCGGACCCCAAGTACCTCCACCTGATCGGTCTCAAGCGCGAGGACGCCATGGGCAAGGCGCTGATGCCCGTCGGCTGCGCAGCCTGTAATAAGAGCGGCTACCGGGGGCGCAAGGCCATCTTCGAGATGATGCTGATGAGCTCAGAGATCCGCGAGATGGCGTTCCGCCAGGAACCGCTCACCAAGATCCGGCAGGCCGCGATCGCCGGCGGCATGCGCCCGCTCGTTGACGACGGTCGGATCAAGGTGCTCAAGGGCGTCACCAGCGCCGAAGAGATCGCCCGCAACACGCAGGTGGAGGGCATCGCCTGACCCGCGTAGAGCAGGTTTCCAGCCCGCTCCGCTTCTTCACCCTACCCCTCGCCAGAGCAGACACCCACACGCCCCACCGCCCCACGACCGGAGATTGACGTATGCAAATGGACCGCCTGCTGGAGACCGTCGTTCGCGAAAACGCAAGCGACCTTCACCTCACTGTGGGGCGCCCCCCGGTCGTTCGCCTCCACGGCCACCTGGCTGACCTGAAGACAAAGGTGCTCGACTCAGACGACATGGTCGCGCTCATGAAGTCGATCACGCCCGAGAGCAAGCAGGCCGAGCTCTCCGAAGGCGGCGGCTGTGACTTCGGCTTCTCGTTCGGCGACGCCTCCCGTTTTCGAGTCTCAATCTTCAAGCAGCGCGGCGACATCGCCATGGTCCTGCGGCGCATCCCCAACAAGCTGCTCACGTTCGAGCAGATCGGCCTGCCCGAGATCTGCCGCGAGCTGATCCGCCGCCCCCGCGGCCTGTTCCTCATCACCGGCCCGACCGGTTCAGGAAAGACCACCTCGCTGGCGACGATGATCGACTACGTCAACCAGAACTTCGACCGGCACATCGTCACGATGGAAGACCCCATCGAGTACTACCACAAGCACAAGAAGTCGATCGTCAACCAGCGCGAAGTCGGCACCGACGTCAAGTCGTTCGCCGAGGCCCTGCGGCGCGTCCTCCGGTCAGACCCCGACGTGATCCTGGTCGGTGAAATGCGCGACCTTGAGACGATCGAGTCGGCCATCCGGGCCGCCGAAACGGGCCACTTGGTGTTCGCTACCCTCCACACGACCGGTGCGGCCAAGACCATCGACCGTGTGGTCGACGCCTTCCCCGTCAGCCAGCAGAACCAGATCCGCGTGCAGCTGTCAACGGTGCTGGTGGCGATCCTGAGCCAGGCCCTCCTGCCAAGGTCCGACACCAAGGGGCTGATCGCCGCCTACGAGTTCCTGGTCACCACCCCCGCTATCAGCAACCTGATCCGCGAGGGCAAGACCTTCCGCATCGATTCAATGATCCAGACCGGCAAGAAGTTCGGCATGCAGCTGCTCGACGACCACCTTTGGGCCCATTACATGGCCGGCAAGATCGATGCCGAGGAGATGGTCGACAAGGCCAAGAACCCCGGTGAAGTGCGTGACAAGGTCCACAAGCTCGGACGGACGGTCGGCCGCACCGAGCTTGACACTGAGGACTCAGTGCCCTAACCGGGCATTGAGAATACCCGATATGGCGATTGACCGACGACCCGTCACGCGTGGCCTGGTTGGCCGTTCGACTCTCCACGATGGCTGTTGCGTCGCGCTCTTGGGCGGGCAGCGGGTGGCCAGTCGGCAGGCTTGCAGCCCTTTGCGAGCAAACGCGCTGATCGCGAGCGAGCTCTAGGATGGGCGAAAACGACCAGAATGTTTGCACATTCATCTTGTCGTATTGATCAGAACAGTCGGATCGGCTGTCATTTGTGGAACTGTTGTGGTAGTCTGTCGGATAAGTAGAAGTGTCGAGGCAGTGACCGCTCGCGATGGTTTCGACGCGCGATCGGCTGGCTCAGACGTTGGTGCGGCTTCGATTCGGATTCGTTTTCGGGGTGGGGT